>CANRIQ010000018.1 GCA_947630655.1 uncultured Clostridia bacterium
CTGCAAGCCCGTAAAAGAGCCGATTGTGTCGGCTGACAGGGCTGTGGAATTTGTAAATTCGGGCGCGGCGGGAATTTTTATTCCGAGCGCGGAGCACTGGTCGCATATAAAATGCGGGGACGCCGTCGGGAGCGTTATAGACCCCGTCACGGGCAACGTCGAGGAGTATGTAACTTCCCCCTGCGACGGGATTATTTTCACGCTTCGGGAATTTCCGATAGTGTACGGCGGGTCGCTTATCGCGAGAATTTTAGGGGGTGACGAAAATGCGTAAAAAAACGCTGTATTCGCTCCGCTCCCCCTACCGCGAGAGCATGGACATCATCGGCTTTAAATTCGGTCACGGCGAGAAATCCATGTGCGTTGTCGGGGCAATGCGCGGAAACGAGGTTCAGCAGATGTACGTCTGCTCGCAGCTTGTAAACCGTTTAAAAAGCCTCGAAAGCGAAGGTTTGATTGCCGAAAATCATGAAATTATGATAATTCCGTCCGCTAACTATTATTCCATGAACATCGGAAAACGCTTCTGGACGATGGACAACACGGACATAAACCGAATGTTCCCCGGCTACGACCTAGGGGAGACCACCCAGCGCATTGCCGCGGGGATTTTCGAGAGCGTAAAGGGCTACAAATTCGGCGTTCAGCTTGCAAGCTTTTACCAGCAGGGCGATTTTTTGCCTCATGTCAAGCTTATGGAAACGGGCTTCACCGACCACGAGCTGATGAAGTGCTTCGGGCTGCCGTTTGCGTTTATCCGAAAACCCCGCCCGTATGACACGACAACCTTGAATTACAACTGGCAGATCTGGGAAACGCAGGCATTTTCGCTTTACACAAACGCTACCGACAATATCGACGAGCCCTCCGCGAAGCTTGCGGTGGACGCAATTCTGCGGTTTATGGCGGCAAACGGCGTTATAAAAACGAAAATCCCGGGAGGATATATTACAGAAATGCTGGACGAGCGATCGCTTGTGCAGATACATTCGCCCGCCGCGGGAATTTATAAAAGCTTTGTCCGCACGGGCGACGAATTCCGAAAGGGCGATATTTTGTGCGAGATAACCGACCCGCTTGACGGGAGCGTTATACGGCGAATTTCCGCGCCCTCGGACGGGATAGTTTTCTTCCGCTACAACCGCCCGCTGGAGTTTGAAAAAACAGTGCTGTACAAAATTATTCAGATATGAAAATTCGACCCTCAAGGCACGAGGAACATCTAATGTATATTGCGAACCCGCATTACTAAGGGAAATGTAATGCTCATAATAAACATAAAGGACGCTTTCGGGCGTCCTTTTTGTTGTCTTTTTTTGCTTTTCTTGTCGTGCAATTTGTGCAGTTTTGTGCAGTCCTTTTCAGGTTAAGATAAAGAAAAACTTGAAAAGAGGTTATCTTATGTCAACAATTTTTAGGGTTCAGAAAACAGGCAATTTCACGGTTATGTCCAATATTCACCTTAAGGATAAACGCCTGTCGCTGAGGGCTGCGGGGCTGTTGTCCAAAATTCTCAGTCTCCCTCCCGAGTGGGACTTCACCTTGCCGGGTCTGGCGAAAATCACCTCGGACGGCGTGGACAGCGTTCGTTCGGCAATTCGCGAGCTTGAAAAATTCGGCTACATAACCCGCAGACAGCTCCGCGACGAGCGCGGCAGGATGTCCCGAAACGAATACTGCGTTTATGAAGATCCTAAGCAAAATCCTGAAATTTCAGAGCAGTCCGGGCAAGCGGACAATATTTTTTTGTGCGAACCGCAGGCGGGTTCCCCGTCATTGAAAAATCCGTCAACGGTAACTCCCACAACGTCTACTTATAATAAATTAAATACTAAGAAATCAAATACTCATTCATCAATCACTCAACCCCGCGCTGCGCGCGGCGCGGCGGACGGAGGGACGGAGGACAGGGAAGAAATTTTTTCTAAGATCTCCGGGAACGTCGAAAGCGAATGCTTTTCCGATGCGGAGGGGGTTTATGAGCTGGTGGAGCTTATGACCGACGTGATTTGCTCTAACAGGGGAGCTGTGCGCGTGAATGGCGGTGATATGCCTTTAAAGCAGGTTAAACATCGGTTTCTGGAGCTGAAAAAATCACACATAGAGCAGGTGCTGTCGACCCTCGAAAGCAACGCAAATTCTGTCCGAAACCGCCGCGCGTATTTGATTACGCTGCTGTACAACTCTCCGAACTCACTGCCGAAAATCGCACCACAGAGCGAAAAAAGTGAAACGCAAACCTCGTCGTTCGACGTGGACGAGGTGATGAGGAGAATTTATGCGAAATATCAGTAGACATGGTTTTGCAGTGCACAGTGAACAGTGCACAGTGCACAGTGAACAGTGCACAGCATAGGTATCCGCTCCGCGGATTATTTAGATTGTGTTTAAATTTATTGGCAACTGCTAATCCTTGTGACAATCAAAAAAAATTTCGCAGAACATTCCCTTGTGCGAAAAAACCATTTACATACATTATAGCACTTTTTTCCTGAAATTTCAAGTATTTTATTTAATTTTCCGACAAAAAATTTAATTCGGTTTTGTGCAGATTGACGGACAACCTGCGCGTAAAAAAACTATTTCTGGTCAAAATTCTGGTCAATTGTGCTATGATTTTTTATGGAGGTGGTTTTTTTATGTCAAGGCGCGGGGAGAACGTGTTCAAGCGGCGCGACGGGCGTTGGGAAGCGCGGTATGTTCGTGAAATTTCACTCGACGGAAAGAAAAAATACGGCTCGGTTTACGCGAAAACCTACCGCGAGGTAAAGGAAAAACAGCTGCTTTTAATCGAACAGCCACAGCAGGGTTTGCAGAAATTGCGCGGGAAAACGCTTATGCAGATTATGGAAGAATGGCTTAACAGTGCGAAAAATCAGCTGAAAATCTCAACGTTTCAGAAGTACAGCTCAATTATTCAAAATCACATTTCGCAAATCGGAAATCTGCCGATAAAATTCATCACAAGCGAGGTAATTTCGCAGTTCACGGACAGCCTGCTTGAACAGCTTTCGCGCGAAACCGAAAACCAAATTTTGATAGTTCTGGGAATGGGCTTTAGCTACGCGAAGGCGCAGTACAATGCGGTTCTGCCGGATATTCACCTGTTAAAATGCGCGAAACCGAGTGTTCGGGTTTTATCGGTCGCCGAGCAAAATATTCTTGTGAATTATCTGCGAGGTTGCGGCGATATTTTCGCATTCGGGGTTCTGCTCGCGCTGTTTACGGGAATGAGGGTGGGCGAAATCTGCGCGCTGAGGTGGGAGAATGTTTCGGCTGAAACAATCCGAATTTGCGCGACAATGCAACGGTTGAAAAGCAGTTCGGGCAAGACCGAAATCGTTATTCTGCCGCCGAAAACCGAATGTTCAAACCGCGAAATTCCGATACCGAAAACGCTGATTTTTGAGCTTGAAAATCGCCGAAAAAGCGGAGGGTTCGTGTTGCAACAAACTAACGGAAATCCTGTCGAACCGCGGCTTTTGCAGAGCAAATTTTCGCGGATTGCGAAGGCTTGCGGGCTGTCGGACGTGCATTTTCACACGCTGCGGCACACGTTCGCGACGCGGTGCGTTGAGGCGGGAGCGGACATCAAAACGCTGTCGGAGATACTCGGACATTCCGACGTCAAAACTACCCTCAACAGGTACGTTCACCCGTCGCCGGAGCTTAAAAAGAGCTGTCTGGACAAGCTGGCGATTTGAGCTGTTTCTGGTAAAAATTCTGGTCAATTGCCCGCAAAACCGCATAACAAACGCACTTTTCGCACAAGGGAATGTTCTGCGAACGGTTGCAAATTATCTCAAATGAAGGTTTGTAATTTGGCGAACCATTTAAAATATTATTAACGAAAGAGGAAGATTTTATGGCATTGATTTCATGTCCCAATTGCGGAAAAACAGTCAGCGACAAAGCTGCTGCATGCCCTCACTGCGGCACGCCGATTGCACAGGCTCAGAACACGCCCGCACAGCAGCCCGTTTATAATGCTCCGAGTGCCCCGAGCACCCCGAACGCTCCCAGCACCCCGAATGCTCCGAAAAAGAAGCATAAGGGCATAGTTGCTGTAATCATTATAATAGTTATAGTGTTTATCGTGGTTATTTCTGTTATTGCTTCGCTTTTGGTGCCCACCCTTGTACACATGGTGGAAAGATCCAAAAGTATGGCAGGGGCTAACGGTTCGGCAGCGGTCGGCATCACGCATCAAAGCAATAATTCTGACGAAAATTCACAAGCCGTCAACAGCGTTGCTCCGCCGCAGGAAAAAACGTATAACATAACGCTTAATGTGGATTGCAGACAAAATATTGCAATGAATGAATACAAGGTTGATATTCTTGTTGACGGAAAAAACATTGCAACGCACCCGCACGGTGAAGCTAAAAGCTATAAGCGGACGCTTACCGAGGGAACTCATGAAATAGAGTTTCGCATCAATGGTCTGGAGCATGATGGACTTTTCAGCATGAAGGAGATTTACGACGCCGACGATGAAAGCACCTTCCGCAAAATTTACATAGACGTTACAGAGGACGGGGAATTTTCGTATTATGTGAAATTAACAAAAAATAACAGCATAGAGGTTATTCCCCAATGAGAGAGGTGACGGCAATGGATAATACTAAACTGAAAGCGGCGGTTTGCCCGGAGTGCGGCGCGGAGCTTCCCGAAAACGCGGCTGTTTGTCCCGTCTGCGGCTGCCCCGTGAAAACAGAAGCTGCGGAAGAGATGAAATTTTGCATCGAGTGCGGCGCGGAGCTTAGCGCGGGCGCGGCGGTCTGCCCGAATTGCGGGCATCCCGTCGTGAAGCCGAAGGCTGCCGTTGCGGCGGAGGTTAAAACGCCCGCCGTTAATACGCCTGCAGTAAATATTCCCGCCGTCAGCACTGCGGGAAAGCGCAAGGGCATTATTGCGGAGGGGCGTTCCGACCCTGCAAACAGAAAAAAGCTTATGCATCTGATGATAGTCAATGTAATCGCCGCGCTGTTGTTCATAATTCCGTTTATTTTTTTATTAAAAACCACAAGTCAGTTCATCAGCGATATATCCGCGAAATTAGCAGGAATATCCGATAATATAAACACCATGATAGACAAGGTAAATAACAGTACTATTTTGAGTAATATTTTTGGTTTGCACATTGATCCTATTGATTTAAAGGAAGAATTTGAGGATCTGATTTACAATGATGTTACTCTGTTAATGCTACCGATGGGCTTGTCCTTCATATTCTTCTTCGCGGATATTCCGTTTGCAATGGCGGGGTTATTTTACGAGTACTGGCGCGGATACAGAATAACGGTTCAGGAGAGCGGAGTTATAGTCGGGATAATGCCGTTTAAGGCAACCGTATTTCTGGCTTTTAATACTATCAGCGATGTGAAAACCGATATTGCGGGCAATATCGCGTTGTACAGCGAAGGAAAACGCTATGTGTTCAAGGATATTGAAAACAACGAGGAGGTTTGTCAGGCGATAAACGGTTTAAGAGAAAAATACGGATTGCTGTAGAACGCGCGAATGCCCGCAGCAAGGAGGTTTTTTATATTATGGCGAAGGAATTTTGCCCAAAATGCGGCGCGGAGCTTATCCCGAATGCAATTTTTTGCACAGCGTGCGGCGCAGGTATAGAACATTTACCCGAAGAACCGACACCTGCAAAAGCACCAAAGGAAGAGCGGCGGCTGTGCTGCTCCGAATGCGGCGCAGAGCTTGCTTCGGGTACAAAATTCTGCACGGAGTGCGGTGCGCCGGTACAATCGGCGGCTGCGGCGAGGGTCAAAGGACGCTGCCCGGAATGCGGCGCGGAAATTTATGCTGATGAGAGGATCTGCCCAAATTGCGGATTTCAGCCGAATTATTCGCCCGCAGGTGCGGCTGTGCCGATAAATGCACAGGCAACTGCAACGGCGGCGGTTTCTAAGAAAAGCCCCGTCAGGTACATAATAATTGCAGCATCGGCAGCTTTGGCGGTGCTTGCGGTTGTGCTTGTTATATTATTATTTATTGTGCCGAAAAATGTGCAGGATATGCAATACGACTTCAGCGGTTTTCGGGGAGTTTATAACGGAACCGCCGCGCACAGCGTTCCCGCGGGTGAGGGAACGTGGATTTACAGCGATGACGGCGTTAAAATAAGCGCGAAGGGCGAGTGGAAAAACGGCAATTTGTATGACGGAAAGATTACGCTCGCTTATAAAGGCGAAACCGTCGGCACGGTAGACTATTCCGAGGGAAAATGGGACAAAGCCGATTATGAAGCGTTTTGCGAAGCCGCCGACAGCGTGAACCTGGCAGACGCTTTAAAACAATAATATTGGAGGAGTCAGAGATGAAAACAAAATTCATCAGAATTGCGGCAGCGGTTTTGGCATTGACGCTCTTACTTACAGGCTGCGCCCCCTCAAAGGGAAATCTTTTCGTAAACGACTATCTTGCTCAGGACGGCGGTGCTGCTTTACAGCCGAACGGGCAGAATTCGGGCAGCTTGCATCAGGATCAGCAGGAGCAGGAGCAGCAGGAGCAGGTGCCTCAGGAGGATGAGCTGACGCAAAAGCTCGGAGTGCGCGGCACAAATCTTTCTCTTACGCAGGACAAGCAGCTGAAGATAACCCGTATTCCCGAAATTCAAAGCACGCCTGCGCCGCAGGACGGCAAATGGACGGTGTTTGTTTATATGTGCGGGGCTGATCTCGAAACAAGAGGGGAGTGCGCAACAAGGGATTTGTATGAAATGCTGAATGCAACCGCCGCATGCTCCGATTTAAGATTTGTTGTACAAACAGGCGGCTGCCCGGTTTGGGAATATGAGGGCTTCGGCGTTGACGGGAAAAACGCCCGATATGTTATCGAGGGCGGCGCACTAACCCCGATAGGACAGCCGTTTGACGCAAATATGGGCGACCCGGATACTCTTGAAGGCTTTCTTGACTGGGGTCTGGAGGACTACCGTTCTCAGTACATAATGCTGGATTTGTGGGACCACGGCGGCGGAAGCTTATGGGGCGTTTGTTTAGACGAGGTATATAGTTATGACCGCATAACACTTGAGGAGCTCGACGCAGCCCTGAAAAGCGTGCTTGTAAAACGCAAAATCAAGTTTGATATGATTGGCTGTGACGCATGCCTTATGGCGACAATTGAGCTTGCCAACATCTGCGTTCCCTATGCGGATTATATGCTTGCCTCGGAGGAAACAGAGCCCGGAATTGGTTGGTACTATATAGGTTTTTCAGACGGCATAAACGCCAAAGCAAAAGCTCCCGCGGAGCTTGGAAAATATGTCTGTAACACATATTATGACGCCATCGTCAAAAATGATACCCTGAAGGAGGAGCAGTCCGAGGGCGAGCCCGTTACCTTCGAGCACTTAACGGCAACCCTATCGGTCATTGATCTTTCAAAAATAGACAGCCTGCTGCTCACCTTCAATTCATTCTGCACAGACGTATATAATTCCATGCTGACCAATTATGATTTGGTATTGCAAAACATTTGCAGCGGCTTAATTACGTTTTACAACAACGAGGAAACCGGTACTAAATGTGGTTCAAATACAATTGATATGCAGTCCTTTGTAGTAAGCACTTCAGCCTTTTCCGACAAAGCCCAAAGCGTAATATCAAAGCTTGACGAGTGTGTAGTGTATGATAAAAACGGCGATGTTTACAAAAACGCAGGCGGAATAGCTATTCTTATCAGCAAAAGCAAAATAAACATAAAAATTGAGTGTTTGAACATTGTTAAAAATTTGTGCGTTACTCCATACTATATGGGCATACTCAATGCAATATTATACGGCGGTACAACAATGGGCGATATTTCGGACTATGACCCGAACGAATGGCTGGATGAGGACAGCGAATACTGGACGGAAAACGACGTTGACCCGAACGAATATGCCGGCTGGAATGAGGAAGACGACGGCTCCCTGAATATGACGGGCGAGGGCACAAGCCTGCTGTTCGCAGTGGCACCGCATGTTGAGGAGAGAAAGAGGGAATCGGGGGAATTAGTAAGCACCGATACCGTGGGCGGCTTTATTTTTAACATTATTGCAAATGCTGCCGGACATCTGCTTTCGAGCAAATATAACGTTTATACGTTTACGTTGTCAAACGAAGGAATGCAGAAGGTGAACGAAATTTATACCAAACAATATGCTTTAGTTAAGAATTCTGAAAACAGATCGGTGATTTTGGACCTTGGCGGGGAATATGTCGGCTCGGGAGACGCAATCCGCCAAAAGGGCTATAATAAATTTGAGAGAGAGTTTTTCGGAATGACCGTCGGTCTTCCGAACGGAAGCCCGCTGTGCGTTTACCCTGTTTCAAGCCAGTATATTGAAGGGTATGGCACTGTGAAACTGTACTGCGCGCCTGTAAAGGTAAACGGCGAAAATAAGGGTCTTATCGTCTGTGAGGATTATTCATCGGGAAATATTCCGAAATATTATGCAATCGGCGTTAAAAGCCTCGGCGGCGAGCCGTCAAGAACAGAGCCGATAAATTCAGGCGATGTTATTAAGGCTGTTTTCCCGGGATATTACGCGGATACCCTTGAATTTGCAGGATACTTTTCGACAAACTATTCAAAGGAATACACCTTTTCCTCCGACAGTCAGGACTTCGGTCTGGTCTGGAATTCGTTTTTACCGTCCGGGAATTATTATTTCTGCTATACAATAAACGACATCTACGGCAACACATACGACACTCCGTTTGCCGAATGCCGGGTTTCAAGTGATGATTTGTATCCGTATTCCATGGTCGGAATGGTGGAATAAATTAAGAAACGCTCCCGAAGCAAAAATTTCGGGAGCGTATTTTTCTAAATTCGTCTGCATTTTTTTGCAGTTATCAGTGAAATTAAAATTATTCCCGCAGACCATAAATATACGCTGAAGCCGTTGTTATCAAGCAAAATTGAATTGCCCGAAAGCGTGTAATAAACAATAATTCCGCGAACAGAAGCGGGCAGGAATTTCACGAAAAATGCGGGAATTGCAACAACCGCCGCTGCCGCGCTGAAAAATGCGATGTAATTTCTGCAAAGCCCTGACAGTGCGAAAAAAATTGTGCAAACGGCAAATTCTCCGATTATGCGATATAAAAATGTTTGAAAAATAAGCGAAAAACAGGTTATTTCATCGCTCAGCGCGGCAAATTTATCCATTGACGCGGCGGGCGCAGTTAAATCCCCGAGATTTTTTGAAAAAAGCGCGGCAATTTCCGCAAAATTAAACGCAAAAATCAGCACCGCGCCGATAGCAAGCGTCGCCGAGAGTTTTGCGAAAAACGTTTTATTTCTGCCGTTTTTGCAGGTTTTTACAAACGGCTCGGTCGGAATATCGGAAATAAAAACGCCGCAGCCCGCAATTGCAAGCAAAATAATCAGCGGAAAATCCGCGGTCATTGCCGAAAGATAGCCCTCAAGCTCCAGATCGTAAAACAGGCGCAGCTTCGGGTTTTCGCTTATCCGCGAGAATTTCGCTTCAATAAAATTAAAGGTCGCCGATTTCGCACTACAATTGTCGTATGAGTCGAGATATTTTAAATATTCGTCATCGGAAATTTCTCCGTGCAAATATTTTGTTTGATTAACATCACGAGAGGATAAAATTTCGCGGATTTCAGAGCCCTCGTTTTCGATAAATTCACGCTGTTCTTCGCGCGGCAATGCCGATAATTCATCGATATACGAGCGGTAAATTTCTGCGTTTATATCCTCGTAATTTACAACAAAAAAATTTCTGCACACAAAAAACCAAATTCCGCATAAAACCGCAGCAGAAAGCCAAAAAATGACGTTTACGGATTTGCGGATTTCCCAAAAAATCATACGTTTTCTCCGAAAAACAGCATATAAATATTTTCAAGCGCGGTGCGGTTTTCGCTGTCGGAAAAATTGTATTTTTGCTGTAATTCCGCGGGCGTGCCGCATTCGCAAATTTTTCCCGACTTCAGCATAACAATATTATCCGCCAGCATTTCAACGTCGGACACAATGTGCGTCGACATTATCACGACCGCGTCGCGCGACAATTCAAAAAGAATTTCGCGGAAACGCACGCGCTCTTTCGGGTCAAGCCCCGCGGTGGGCTCGTCGAAAATCACGAGTTTCGGCGAATTCATAATTGTCACGGCAATTCCGAGCCGCTGCTTCATGCCGCCCGAAAACCCGCCGAATTTCTTTTTTTCGCAGTCCGAAAGATTTACTTTTTCGAGCAATTTCGGAATTATTTCTTCAATTTCCTTTTCGCTGATGCCCTTCAATTTCCCGAAATAACGCAGATTATCCGCCGCCGAAAAACGCTTGTAAAGCGCGGCGTTCTGCGGCATAAAGCCCAATATCTCGCGGAAATCAGCACCCAGCTTCGAGGTCTCCGTGCCGTTCCAAAAAACGCTCCCCGAATTCGCTGAAATAAGGTCCGCGATAATATTCATCATCGTGGATTTTCCCGAGCCGTTCGGTCCTAAAAGCGCGTTTATCCCCGTTTTAAAGGTTATCGAAACGTTGTCGAGAGCCGTTTTTTGCCCGTATTTTTTTGTAATATTTTTTAATTCTAATTCGTTCAAAAAATTGCCCTCCTTTTGCGTTTAAATAAAAAACCGCCGAGAATTGCCAAAATTGCGGTCATAATAACGGTTGCCGAAATGTTGAAAAACAGCTCTGTTATCGGAAATCCGAGCACATTTACATAATCTCTTGACACGAAAAATCCGTTCGGGCAAAGCAGGCAGATCGGCGAAAATTTAAGCAGCGCGTGATGCGCAAAATATTTCGTGGGCGCGATTTCGGGCGAGCCGTGATTTGCTAACGTGCTTTCATACAGCACCAAAAGCACGGCGCAAATTCCCGCACTTGATGTTGCTGAGGGAATTAAATTGCCGAATAAATTCGCAAAAAACGCTGTTAGAAAGCACACAAAAATGCACAGCAGAATTCTAATTCCGATTATAGCAAAAATAAATTCCAAAAAGCCGATATTGTACGCGCAGTTGAAATACGTTATTTCCGCCTGAATTGGCGCATTTATGTCTTCAATTTTGTATTTTAAAAGCACGGGGGCAAGCTCTGAAAGCGTGAAAACAACGGCTGTGCACGCCGAAAATATCGTAAGCGCGAGGGCTTTATTTTTGTACAAAACAAGCCTGCCGTTTTTTGATGTGAAATTTAATTTGTACACGCCACCGCGGTCGCTGCAAAACAATTCCGCGCTTATCAGCACGCAGAAAAACAGCGGCAGCAGCGAAATGTAGCTGTCGTCAAGCACCACGCGAAACCACGATACCGCCGAATTATCGCCGCTTGGAATTTCGCGCCGATTTTCACAAACCGCGATTATTTTATCCGACAAACGGCGGGTGTAAACGTTGTCGGTTTCGGATTTGATCCGCATTGCAGTGCGGATCTGCGCCTCGCATTGTGCGTTGTATTTTTCGCTTAAATCGGTTTGCAAAACGGGGTTGTAACCCTTTGAAAAAGTGCCGAGAGCGATTGCAAAATACACAAAAATTGCCGTAATAATAAGCGCGAAAAGTGCAATAATTATTTTATTTGTCAGGAGTTTTTTTATTTCAAAACGCATTTTTTCACCTAATCCGACAGCTCGTAAACATTCTGAATTTCCGACAAATCCGCGCTTAATTCCAAAAGCTTATTGTCTTTAAATCCGTCGTAAATATAATATTTTTCGCCGATAAAATAAAGATTTACGGTGTTATCTCCGGCAAGTTCCCAGATTTTATTTTCGCCCGTATCAAGGTCGAACAAATGCACCTCGGGATTTTCGTTTTCGGAATAATTAGGTTTCAGATATTCGAGATAATGTCCCGCAAACGTGAATTTAACCGCATTTTTCGCGTGTTCTTTAATTTCGCCCGATTTGAAATCATAAGAGCAAAGCGTCTGATCTTCATTTGAAATCCACAATTTATCGCCGTAAATTTCGCCCTCGGTAATTTTCATCGAACCCGGATTTACAGCCGTGGCTTTTCCCGTTTCATCGAGCTTTAACAGCCGATAAAGCTTGTCGATATAATAAATTTCGTTATCGTAAAAATAAATTCCACCGCTGTAAGAACCCATATCCGAAATCGTGAATTTTATGTTAAAATCCTTGTCAAGAATATACATAAACCTCGAGCAGACAAGCGCGAGATTATCCTCCGAAAGCGGCTTTATAATGCCGATTGAGAGGCTGCCCGTCTTTTTTTCCTCGTCGGTAAAGCTGTCGGGATAATCGTTTTTAAAAACCTGTTTTCCCGTATCGCAGAGGTACAAATAACTTATGGTTTCGCTTTTTCCGCCGGGATTTGAAATGATCTCATCAACCTTTTTCATCAGCTTCCCGTTAAACAAAAAATACTTTCCGTGCGCCTTGCAATTGGGATTATTTTCGTTGTGATCGCAGCCGGGAATTTCGCAGGCGATAGACAGCGTCCCGGTTTCCGTGTTAAATTTTTTCAGCAAGTTACCGCCGAAATAAATGTATTTATCATCGCGCAAAACCCCGTCGTTATCGGAAAATTCGCCCTTTCCTCCGAAATAATTTTCGCCGTTTTGGGCGTTTTCGCACCCGCACAAAGCTGCTGCCATAATTGCCGATAAAATTAGTGCGATGAATTTTTTTATGGTATTACCCTCCATAATTTAGTTGAACTGTGCACCTGAACAACTTGATTATATCACGCTGAAAATGAAAAGTCAAGCGTTTTTTTGCAAATAAAAAATATTTTTTTATGTGTAAGATTTGCAAAAAAATTACGTCCAGACGGGCTTTTATGAAAAAAATTACATTAAATTGCTATCTTATTTTTTGAAGCTTACCGTTTTCCATTTCGTAAACATTATCGCACAACACGTCGATATCCTCCGCGGAGTGCGACGCGATTATGATTGTTTTTCCCTGCTCCTTTAACTTCAGCAAATATTGCCGCATATCCTGCACACCGCCTTTGTCCAAGCCGTTCATCGGCTCGTCGAGAATTAAAATATCGGGGTCTTCCATAATCGCCTGCGCGAGCCCTAAACGCTGGCGCATTCCGAGCGAAAATTTCCCGACTTTTTTCTTGTCGTCGGGGTTTAGTCCCACGCGCTCAATCGCCGCGCGGACTTCACTTTTCCCGATTTTTCGGCGAATTTTTGCAAGCTGCATTAAATTATCATACGCTGAAAAATTCGGCAGAAATCCGGGGGTTTCAATTATAATTCCGATGTTATCGGGAATATCAATTTCTTTGCCAACTTGTTTTCCGCGCACAAAAATCGTCCCCGAAGTGGGCGAAATAAGCCCCAAAATGCACTTCATCAGCACGGTTTTTCCGCTGCCGTTTCTGCCGATAAGACCCGTTACGGAACACGGTTCAATTTCCAGCGAAACGTTATTTAATACCGTATTTTCGCGGAATTTTTTCGTAACATTTGAAAGCTCTATAACGCTCATTTTTTCACCTCAATTACCTCAACGAATATTTAAATCGGATTTTTTGCGGGAGCGAATCGCCGTAATAATTGCAGTAATTAAAAGCAGGCAAAACAGCGTCGTTATGACAACCACGGGCTTTGCGCCCTCGCCGCTTTTCGGGGTAAATCCCGCCCATTCGATGATTGTAAAATTATCATACCACGGAAATGCCACAAAGCTCTTGAAAAGATAAAGCGAAATGAGAATTATTCCCGCAACCGTCCCGATATATCCTCCGCGGGAAATCGAATTTAACGACAAAATTATGTTCCCGAAAACGAACATCAAAAGCACTCCGACAGGAATGCTCCACGCGAGCGCAGCATACGGTGAAACGGCTTGTAATGCGGCTTCGGACACGCTTGCCGAGACGTTAAATTGCGCTGTTGCAGGAGAAAAATTCGCCGCATTTTTGTGGATAATTCCCCATGAATTTGTGAAATTTAATTTGCCTGTTAAAGGAATTATTGAAAACAGCGAAATAATTAAAATTAAAAAAACCGAAACGCAAAAAACATAAATTATCTGGCTTAAATACCACGCGCGTTTTCCTCCGCGGATAACAATAAAATTCTGTCCCGCGTCTTTTAACGGCAGTTCCGAAAAAATAAAAAGCAGCGCGATAAATATTTTCAGTATGGAATTGTGCGCCGAAAAATTATACGCGATAATTCCGACGCTGACAGTTTCCCCGAACGCATACGCCGAGCGCGCAAACGGCGTTACAAGCGTCAAAACCGACGATAAAACAAGCAAAATTCCCGCCCATACCTTCGGGCTGTTCAGCGCGTATAACAAATGCCGCCGAGCCATTCCCCACGCGTAAAAAAGCGTTTTCATTTACCCTCCTAGTTTACGTCGGAATTCACGGCGTATTTCCGTTCAATCAAAAAATACGCGGTGACAATTATTACTGCAAGGCAAACTGCCGAATAAATAAACGGATAAAGCGTTGAAAATAAATTCATTCCCGCGCCTGCAGGGTCGCCGAATTGAATGTACGGAGAATTCGTCTGACTGAACGCAAATTTAGGCGTTAAAAAAATCGGAAACGGAATTATCCACATAAATTCCAGAATTACAAGCGGCGTAACCATCGCGATATAGGGGTTTGTGACACATACGGAAACAAGTGCCGCAAACGCCGAAAATGTCCCCATATAGCACGCGTTCACCAAAAATGCCAGCGTGTAATATCCCAAAACATTTCCCTTTACAAGCAATTCGCCGTCCGTTTTTGTCAGCATCAAATAAATTAAAGCCTCGTTATCGGCGGGAATTGTAAACGAATTATTAAACGATAAAACAACGGCAAAAATTGATAGCCCGATTATCGCGACTAACGCCGAAATTGCAAACGAAGACAAAATTGTCGACGCGGCGTAATTAAATTTTCCCGTCCGCTGATAGGCGTAAATAAACCGTCCGCTGCGCCAGTCCTCGGAGAACAAAACCGCCGACGGCACGGCGCATATCACAAGCAAAAAGCTGTCGCTGTCGTACATCAGCGCATCGCCGATCGTAAGCGCGACGCAGCCGCCCGAATGAATTAAATAACGGCTCATGCAAAAGAGCATTAAAAAATAAAGTCCTGCTGAAATCCAAAATCTTGCGGTGCGAAGAGCATAAAAAATATTTACGCCGATTGCCGAAAACAGCCTTACCATGTAATATCCTCTCCCGTGAACGCGTTTATGCGGTACAGCGGGTGACTGTACATTTCATCGGCTGTCACGCCGTCCATAAATTCATAATAAAATTCCCACGTCGGGTACATTATAAATTTATCGCCGTTCCAGATTGAAACATAGCGAAGCGCGGCGTCCTCGATCACAACGTCCTCGTGCCCCATTTGTTCGTCCATTTTATCGGCAACTATTTTTTCGGCGTCCGCAAATTTGATAAATTCACTTTCGGGAGCAATTTCCTCGTTAAATTTATACGGAAAACTAATATTTAAATATTCAATTCCGCGTTTTGAATAAATTGCCTCAATTTTGCACCCGCACCTGTATTTTCCGGTGTGATTTAATGCGCCCGAAAAAACCTCAATTCCGTCCGCAGCCTGCCGCGCTTTTATAAAATAAAAATCCTCGGGTTCGACCCAATTCGTTTCGGCGTCAGGGAATTTTTCGCTGCTTGAAACCGCGGTAAAATCGTCTTTTGTTATCGGGTAAATAACGTAATTTATATCCGTTGAAATATATTTTTTAACGTCGTTTAAAAACCTGTCGGAAACTTCGGAAATCGGCATAAAATCAAGGTCTTTTTGCACAGGATCGGGGTCGTTAAAATAATGCTGCGCGACCAAATACAAGCTGTTGTTTTTTTGCCCGTAGCTTGCTGCGGGGTATGACTTCTCCGCCGGAACATACAAATACCCGCGTTCGGTTTCGGTTTCAAATTCAATTTCGTTCGGTTTGGAATTATCATTTTTAATTTCGGGCTTTGAAGAAAACAGCTCGCACCATGCGTCCGCGTCAATAAAATCATATTCTCCCGCGTAAATTTTCGGCGCGGAAATCCCATCAAAATTGTGAGGATCGTATTTTGTATAAACGCCTTTCGTGATTTTTCGGTAGTTCAGTTCCTCTTTTGACGAGCTTTGCGGCTCATCAGAACAAGCTGTTAAAAGCAAAACAGCCGATAAAATAAGCAAAATAAATTTTTTCATAAAATTCTCCCGTCCGAAATTTTAATTATTCTGTCAAAATTATTTATTTTTGCGCGGATAATCTCCGTCCTCAAACGAACGCCACCGCGAAAATTATTGAAAATGCGCGGGATTTGCTGCAAAGCCGGTATTTAAGTGATAAATTGAATTACATAATATACCTGCTTTCAAAAAAATAAGCCCAAACCGGATAACTTAATTTTTCTTGAAAACATTATATCACGCACATTTTTATTTGTCAAGAATTTTGCGCGGTTAAACGAAAAGAAGTAATGCTTTGCAAATAATATATAATTTTTCGATAAGTGTAAGATAGGCGGAAATTTTACGTCTGTCGGCAGTTTACAGTATACAGTATACAGTTTACAGCAAAGGTATCCGCTTCGCGTATTATTTAGATTGTAACAAAAATTAGAAGTTGCCGATAATCATCAATACAATCAAAAAAGCGTTTGCCGAGGCGAACGCCAGCGTTATCCGCAAAGCGGATAATGCGTTTACTATTCACTGTAAATTATATCCTGTAAACTGCCTACCCGCCGCCATACCAAGCGAACACTCGGATACATATATCAACAAAGCAGAGGACAACCCCGCTTTTGTTGTGTTGACATTTCGCCCAAAATCTGCTATAATAGCTATAAGAAATCACCATTTTCGGAGGTAAAAATGAAACAGTACATTGTAGACGCATTCACAAATAAGCCGTTTTCGGGCAATCCTGCGGCGGTTTGCGTTATGGAGAGTTGGCTTGCAGAAAACGCGATGATGAAACTTGCTATGGAAAATAATCTGTCGGAAACGGCTTTTGTTGTCAAAGAAGAAAACGGCTATCGTCTGCGCTGGTTTACGCCCGCAACGGAGGTTGAACTCTGCGGTCACGCAACTCTCGCGGCGGCGTTTGTAATCCTAAACTTCTACGAGCCGAACAGCGGTGAGGTAAAATTCAATACACTCAGCGGCGAGCTGACAATTCGTCAAAACGGCAATCTGTACGAAATGAATTTTCCGACTTATGAACTGAAGGAAATCCCCGTAACGGACGAAATGGAGCAGGCTTTCGGCGCGCGCCCGACAAAGGCGGTGTTGGGGCTGGATTTGGTCTGCATTTTCAGTTCCGAGGAAGTTGTGAGAAATATGACGCCTGACCAGACGCTTTTAGCAGGCATTGAGGGTCGAATTCAGAATGCCACATCTCGCGGCACGGAAACCGACTGCGTGTCACGCAGTTTCTGTCCGAAACTCGGCATTGCGGAAGACCCTGTTTGCGGTTCGGCGCATTGCCAGATTGCCGACTTTTGGGCAAAAGAGCTTTGTAAAAACGAAATCTATGCTTATCAGGCGTCAAAACGCGGCGGTTATCTGCATTGCAGAATGAACGGCAACCGCATCGCTATCAGCGGCGAGGCGGCTCTGGTCGCGGTTTCCGAAATTGTTGCTAAACTGTAAATTGCACAGCAAAAAGCGGAGGGAACCCCCCGCTTTTCTTGTGTTGACATTTCGCCCGAAATCTGCTATAATGTATTCAAAAGACTTCGGGGGTAGAGATTATGGCAGACATTGAAAGCAAAAAGGCGGCTCGTGAATTTGCGGAGCGGTGGAAAGACAAGGGCGACGAAAAACAGGACACTCA
>CANRIQ010000019.1 GCA_947630655.1 uncultured Clostridia bacterium
CCCGCGCGGATATGGGAATAGCTATCGGGGCGGGTTCGGACATCGCGCTTGACGCGGCGGACGTGGTTCTCGTGAAAAGCAGGCTGTCAGATGTTCCCGCGGCAATTCGGCTTTCGCGCAGCACTTTGCTCAACATCAAGGAAAACCTGTTCTGGGCGTTTATTTACAATATAATCGGGATACCGCTTGCGGCGGGCGTGTGGATTCCGCTGTTCGGGTGGAGGCTAAACCCGATGTTCGGCGCGGCGGCGATGAGCTTGTCAAGCTTTTGCGTTGTAACAAACGCTTTAAGGCTCAATTTCACGAAAATCTACAGCACGGCGCACGACAGAAGGCTGCGCCGAAAAAACGTTAATTCGGGCGATACGCCTGTAAATATCAAGGAGGAATTTTCTATGGAAGTTACAATGAAAATCGAGGGCATGATGTGCGGTCACTGCGAGGCGACCGTGAAAAAGGCACTGGAGGCTGTCCCGACCGTCAAGGAAGCGATAGTTTCCCACACCGACGGCACGGCGAAGGTTATACTCTCGGAGGAGACGGATTTCGCGGTGCTGAAAAAGGCAGTCGAAGACAAGGACTACAAGGTTGTTTCAGACTGACGATAAAGCTCCGTCTGCTGTGTCAGCGGCATTGCGGCAGCCACAAAGGCTAGTCCGCAACGCCGTTTCCTTGCATCCGGGGCTTTCTCGCCAGCCTGTAGAGCAGCATCCTTTCAAGCGTAAAACGCCCCTGCGTAAGGGGCGTTTTCTATTGACAAAAATGCGGCGGTGTGGTATAATTAAAAAAATCGTTTGGAGGTTGTTATGGCAAGGTCTTTGGCTTTTTGGAAGTATGAAGACGGAGTTTATCTCGACAATCAAGAGATTTACGAAAAGCTTTGCAGCGGAGAAAGTCCCGACGGACTTGCAGAGCTTCCGAAAGAGAAAATTCTAAGCCGCGTGGCGGAGGTTTTTCAAAAATGGGAGCGGCTTGACGACAACAGCTTTGACGGCGGCGAAAAAGGCTCGTTTACGGCGGAAATACTGCCGCGCGGAGCAATTTTCGAGTGCAGCTTCAGCACGCAGTTTGACGTGCTGAACGCGATAATTGATATTATGGGCGAATTCGGCTGTCCGCTGTACGACCCGCAGATTACCGAGCGATTTGACGGAAAATAACAGGAGGATTTGAAGGTATGATAAAGCATATTGTTATGTGGAAATTCAAGGAGGGCGAGCGTGAAAATATGCTGCTTTTCCGTGAGAAGCTGCTCTCGCTTAAAGAGCAGATCCCCGAAATCCGCGCAATGGAGGTCGGGATAAATATTAACCCCTCGGACAGGAGCTTTGACGCTGTTCTTGTGTCGGAATTCGACAGCCTTGACGCGCTTAAATCCTACAGCACAAACCCGCTTCACGTTGAGGTTTCCGAGTTTTGCAAGGGCATAAGAACGCAGTCCGCAAGCGTTGATTATGAGTTCTGAAAAATTGCATAATGGGCAAAACGGGCGCGTTTCGCACGAATTTCCGCCCGTTTTCGATAAGAATTCGCGCGTGCTGATTTTGGGAACGATACCCTCGCCGAAGTCCCGCGAGCAGGGGTTTTATTATATGCACCCGCAAAACCGTTTCTGGAAAACGCTTTGCGCGGTTCTGGGCGCGGAAATCCCCGACACGGTGAATGCTCGTCGGGAGCTTTGCTTGTCGCATAAAATCGCCCTCTGGGACGTTCTCGAAAGCTGCGAAATCGCGGGCGCGTCGGACAGCTCCATAAAAAGGGAAATTCCGAACGATTTGAAAATTATCTTTGATTTTTGCAATATAACGGCAGTTTTCACGACAGGGAAAAAGGCTCACGCGCTGTATAAAAAGCATTTCCCCGATTTCCCCGAGGATATCTGCCTGCCGTCGACAAGCCCCGCGAACAGGGCGGTGTCCGAGGAGGAAATTCTCCGTGAATATATGAAAATCAAGGATTATCTGTAAGGAGGATAACTGTGATTTACGAGGAAAAGGACTACGGAAAGGTTATTGATCGAATAAAAAAGAAACTCGCCGAAAAGGGCGTAAAACCGGGCGCGTGCCGCTCCGAAGAGGAGATCGCGCGGTTTGAGAGCGAATGCAATATAACGCTGCCCGCCGCCTACAAGGCGTTTTTGCAGAGCGTGGGCGACGGGTGCGAGATGATATGCGGCTGCACGCTTAAAAGCCTTGCCGAGCTGGAACGGCGGGACTATTCAAAGCCGTTTGCGGTGGACGGCGTGTGGGTGTGGGAGGACGACCCGCGCCCCGACGACGAGGTTTGGCGTGAAATAAACGAAAAGGTCTACAACGGCGAGATTGAAATCCTCAATTTCGGCGACGGAATGACCTTCAATCTCATTGTTTCGGGTAAACACGCGGGCGAGGTGTGGAATTTTGCGGACGTGGGATGTCAGCCCTGCGATGAAAGGCAGGATTTTCTCGGCTGGTTTGAGCTTTGGCTTGACGAGGGCGACGACGTCGATTATTTCAAGGATTATGTTCCGGAGTAATTGTTGATTTTATGAACGAGTTATTTATTCAAAGCGTTTCGGTAAATTGGGACAAAATTCCGCGGGAAAGCTATCTTCGCGGAATAGAGGTTCTCGAAAATCTCGGCGAGCTGGAATTTTCAAGCGCGGTAACCCTTTTCGCAGGCGAAAACGGAAGCGGAAAATCCACGCTTCTGGAGGGGATAGCCGTCGCGGCTGGCTTTAATCCCGAGGGCGGCACATTAAACCACAGCTTTTCGACCTACAATTCGCACTCCGAGTTATGCGGCGCGCTAAAGCTTATCAGGGGGATTTCCCGCCCGAGGTGGGGATATTTCCTCCGCGCGGAGAGCTTCTACAACGTCGCCACTGCGGAGGAGGAATACTCAATTCTCGGCAACAGAATTCCCGAATATTATCACCAAAAATCGCACGGCGAAAGCTTCCTCGCGCTCTCGCAGAAGAATTTGAAGCCCAACGGGCTGTATTTCCTTGACGAGCCCGAAGCCGCGCTTTCACCGCAGCGGCAGCTGACGGTTTTGTCCGAAATATACGAATGTGCGAAAAGCGGCTCGCAGTTTATCATCGCAACCCATTCTCCGATACTTACGGCCCTCCCCGACGCGGAAATTCTCTCGTTTGACGGCGGCGAAATTCACCCTGTTGATTATGAGGATACTGAAGCCTACCGCATAACAAGCCTGTTTATAAATCACCGTGAGCAGGTTCTCCGACAATTGCTGAAGGATGATAAACACTCTTGACATATTAAGAAAAATATGGTATAATTACAGTATATATGAATTTGCACAGGAGGCATTGTTATGTCCGACAAACCTTTAAATCCGTTTGACGACGCGGAGGAAATCGCTAAAAAGTCCATGGTGCTGTTTTTCCTTATCGATTGCTCGGGAAGCATGGGAGGAAGCAAAATCGGCACGATAAATTCCGTTATGGAGGAGCTTATTCCCGAAATCCGCGGGATAGGCGGCGCGGACGCCGATATTAAAATCGCCGTTTTGAAGTTTTCGGGCGGGTGCGAGTGGATGTACAGCGAGCCCGTGTCCGTTGACGAATTCGAGTGGAAGCCGCTTGACGCGGAAAACGTCACGGATTTGGGAAGCGCGTTTTGCGAGCTTTCCGCAAAGCTTTCGAGAAACTCGTTTATGAGCTCTCCGTCGCTGTCGTTCGCACCGGTTATGATACTTATGTCGGACGGCTATCCTACCGATAATTTTGAAAAGGGTCTGGACGAGCTTCGCCGCAACCGCTGGTATTCGGCGGGCATAAAGGCGGCGGTGGCTATCGGCGAGGACGCTGATTTTGATATTCTGTCAAGATTTACCGGCAACCCCGACAGCGTTGTTACCGCGCATAACGGCGAGGCTTTGGCGAAGCTTGTTAAATTCGTTGCGGTAACGTCCTCCCAGATAGGCAGCCGAAGCGTTCGCCTTGCCGAAACCGAGGAGGATTTCCGCACAAAACAGGAGTCCGCTGCCGAGCAGATCCGCGAGTTTGCGGAGAGCGCGGAGATAACCGCCGATATTGAGGAAGGCTGGTAATGGGCTTTAAAGGCTGCGCGTTGTCGGTAAGGGGCGCGTCTCACGAGGAGGCGGGCGAGGTCTGCCAGGACAGCGCGCGTTTTTTCATAGCGGAGGATTTCGCGGTGGCGGCGGTGTCGGACGGTCACGGAAGCGAGAAGCATTTTCGTTCCGCGGCGGGGAGCGAAATGGCGACGCGCGTCGCTATACGTTCTATCTGCGATTTTCATGACAGAAACGGCGGTCTGGACGGTATTTTCCCGCAAAACCCCGCTAATACCGCGCGGCGCGTTGCGGCGAATATCATCTGCGGCTGGAACAGCGAAATTGCCGCGCATATAAGCCTTATGCCGCCCGACGAGCGCGAAAGGGCGATTATCGAGAAGTACGGCGGGATAGCGAACGAGGTTATGTACGGGGCGACCCTGATTGTCGCGGGAATGACGAAAAAGGGGTGCTTCGGGCTTCAGATAGGCGACGGAAGCTTTTGCGCAATGTCGGACGGGGAGATGATTTTCCCGATGCCCGAGGACGCGAAGCTTGTGGGAAATCTCACGACCTCGCTGTGCGATAACGACGCTATCGGGAACTTCCGTTATTTTTACAAGGAGGGCGGCTATTCGGGGGTAATGCTCTCAAGCGACGGGCTTATAAATTCCTTTAAAAACGAGGACGATTTTTTAAGGTTCGGAAAAAGGGTGCTGACGGCGGTGGAAAACGGCTCGGCGGCGTCTCTGGGAGAACATCTGAAAACCCGTTCGCGCGCGGGAAGCCGCGATGATATTTCGGTTGCCGCGATAAAGCTTGATGATTAACGTTAAGGAAAGGTGAAAATTATGCCTCAGAACAATTTAAAACTCAATGAAGAAATTCATAATCCCAAGCTTCGGGAGGTTTTTGACCGCCGCGCGGCAATTTCCGCCGACGGGAAAAACGTTCCCGATAAAAAGGTATATTCGGATATTATGGGCGAAATCGCGGACGAGCTTATTATGCGGGCAAAGCTGCTGGTTCCGGTTAGCCTTTCAAGAGAGCCCGAGGTCCGCGAAAACGGCGAAATTTTTGTTTCGGGGAACACCGATGTTACGTTTATGATGCTGTCAAGCCATGATCAGCATTTTTTGCCCGTGTTTACCGATGTTGACGAGCTTAAGAAGTGGAAAATTGAAAAGGTGCCGTATACGGTGACGGTGGGATTTGATAATGTCGCGTCCATGCTGGAGAGCATAGGAAAATGCAGCGGCGTTGCGGTAAATCCCTTTTCCGACGATATGGTGGTTTCCCGTCAGCTTTTCCTGCATTGGTACGAGAAGAAGCAGATTATGACGCAGGGTCACGCAAATCACGTTATAAACGGCGATACGCCCGTAGAGGTGTTCGTGCCGAGCCCTTATCCTATGGAGCTTTCAAACAAGCTGTGCGAAACGGCGCGGCAAAATCACAATGTAAGCAAAATCTGGCTTCGCGGGATAAAGCTCAACGGCGAGGACGGCTATCTTCTGGTTGTAGACTTCAAGGGCGACAGGAAAAAGCTGTTTTCGGCGTTCGGCGACTGCGCAAAACCGTTTCTGGGCGCGAGGGCTCTACACATTGTCGCGCTGGATGACGGTTTCGGTAAAACGGCTGTGGAAAACGCCATGCCTATATATTCCAAGGAATAATTTTCTCCCGCCCGGAAATGTTTTCGGGCGGGAGTTTGCGGAATTTAGGCAAATTCCACAAAAGCGGGGTTGAAATTTGTCACTTAATTCAGATAAAATTAGTGGACATTTTTGAAGAAATGTGATATAATGAACTAAAGAGACGGATATTCCGGCTTTGTTAATTGGGAGGGAAAGTATATGGCAAAAAAGAAGCTTTTTGGAAATAATATCAAGCCGTCCTGCAAATATTGCAATATGGCGAAGTCGTCCGACGGCGAGAAGATTATGTGCGAGAAATTCGGCGAGGTAAAGGCGTACGATTCCTGCAAGAAGTTTGAGTACAACCCGCTGAAGCGAATTCCGAAGAAGGAGCTTTCTCTGGCGAAATCTGCCGTAAACGATATTGATTTCTGATTTCCGGGAATGAGATTAAAAGCAAGCCGATATTTTTATAATATCGGCTTGTTTTGTTAAATGGCGTATGCCGATTTGAGCAAACAATACTGACAAGCCGCTAAACGGAGGGAATATGGATATTTGCGAGGAAATTTCCCGTATAGAGGAAGAATGCTTCGACCCCGCGTGGAATTACGAGGAAATTATGTTCGAGCTTGACAATCCGCTTTGCATAGGCGTTTGGGAGCAGTCTGACGGGAAATTAGCGGGTTACGCACTTGCCCGTGTGATAGCGGACGAGGGGGAGCTGTTAAGAATTGCGGTAACCGAACGTTTTCGCCGACAGGGCTTCGCAAAAAAGCTTATGACGCGGGTTTTAAGCGATATGAAAAACCGCGGTGCGGCGGTCTGTTTCCTGGAAGTGAGAAGCAAAAACTCCGCCGCAATCGCCCTTTACGAGAGCTTCGGTTTTCAAAAAATTTCGCTTCGGAAACACTATTACAAGGACGACGACGCTGTCGTGATGAAAAAGGAATTATAACAAAAACCGCTCTGAAAAGAGCGGTTCTTATTTTATCTTTTAATTCTTGACTTCCTTCATCGTCTTGTTTTTCAGGAAGATAAACAACTTCGGCGAGACCTTTTTCAGCGTCCGCTTTGCAAGAACGAAGGTGTCCTCCTTGAACTTTGCAGTCTTGTAGAGGAATTTCCGCGGGTAATTTTTGGAGGTTATCTTCTTGTCCAGCTTTTCCTCCTCAATTTTCGCCTTTTCGGGCGGAAGCGCGTAAATTTCTTTATACTTCTTAACCAGCTTGTTGAAGTTGTACGCCATGTAGAGAATATCGTATTTCGGGTACTGCGGCATACGAAGCTGAACAGGGTCGTTGGGGTCGACGGACGGATCGATAAAACCCGCGTCCTCGGCGGTCTTTTTCAAAATCGTCATCGGGTAGGGGTAGAAAATGTTCGGGATAACCTTGTCAACATCAAGCTTCGCGTTAAGCTTTACGGTTTCAAGCGACAGCTCCAGCGTTTCATACGGAAGCCCGACGATGTTGTAGGTAAGCGCGGTTATCTTGTACTGCCTGAACCACTTTGCAACCTGCACCATATGGTCGTTTTTCATATTGCGGTGAAGGTACTTTTTGCGGAATTCCTCGTTTCCGTTTTCAAGACCTATGTCTATCATATAGCACCCGCCGTCTTTAAGCATTTTAACCATTTCCTCGTCCAGAACGTCAAAACGCAGGTTGCAGTTAAACGGCAGATGAATTTTCTCAATGTACATCGGCATAAACTCGTAGAACCAGTCCTTGTACATATTGAAAATAGCGTCGCGGAATTCGATATACTTGATAAACGGGTATTTCGACAGCAGCAGCTCCAGTAATTCTATCGCCTTTTTGGGGCTTCTGAAGCGGCAGTATTTCTGCTTGTTCGGGTAGATATTGCGGAACTGCGAATTTCCGCAATAAGTACAGCTAAACAGACACCCTCTTGACAGCATAACCATAGCCGTGAAGTTTTTCGAGCGGTCGAGGTTTTCATAATCGAAGAGGTCGAAATCCGGGAACGGAAGCTCGTCCAGATCTTCAATAAGCGGGCGCACGGGGTTGTTTATAACCGAGCCGTCGGGCATCTTGAAGTTTATGCTTAAAATATCCGTCCGCACGGGATAGCCCGTCACGCCGTTCGCCCTGTTGTCGCGCATGGAGTCCATAAGCTCCAGAAGCGGATATTCGCCCTCGCCCACAGTCACCGCGTCCACGCCGCGTATTTTCATACACTCGTCCGGCACGAGGATAGCATGATAACCGCCAAGCGTCACGAAAATATCGGGCAGCTCGTCGTCAAGCCAGCCCGCCATTTCGGTAATGAACGGAATAGCGGTGGTTCTCGCGGTAAAACCGATAACGTCGGGCGAAAAGCTCTTCACCTTTTCGATAAACTCCTCTTTTGTCGGCATATACAGCTCGTGATAGAGCTTCACGTCATAGCCGCCCTGCTTGAGCACCGCCGAGATAGACGCCAGTCCCTCGCTGTAGTTTCCGAGCTTGTTTTTGTTAAACATTTCCTCCTCAAGGAAATCGGGATAAATCAAAAGCATTGTAAGCTTTTCTGCCATATTTTAACATTCCTTTCGTTAAAATTAACAATACTACATACATTTTACTACAATCTTTCAATTCTGTCAAGCGGTTATGCGGAAAATGAAAATTTTTTTAAGAAATTTAACTCTAAATTTCCGCGAAATTGCACAAAACCGCATAAAACCGTGCTTTGCATATCTTACAATTTAGGATTGAGGTGCGGAAAGCCGTTGACAAAAAAGCAAAAATATGGTACAATATATAGTGTGTGTAAATGTGATTTTAAAGGGAGGTCTTGTCAATGGTCTGCGGACGCTGCGGAAGGGTGTTTGATGAAACAAAACAGGATTACTGCGGCTATTGCAGGACTGTTCACACGAAAAAAGGCGAGCCTATCCGCGATTTGAAGGGCATTTTGCGTTATATCACCGAAAAATTCGGCGCGGAGACCCTGCTCGATTTTCGCCGAACCGACGCGCTTATCGCCGATTTTTTCCCGAAGGAGTCGCAGGCAAGAAGGCTTTGCTTTGTGACGCTGTACGACGGCTGCGCGAAAAAGCTGTACGCTGTCCGCGAAAAGCCTTTTGAGGTGCGGTGCGCGGCGGCTGCGGGGTGCATAAAGTCCCTCCGCGACGAGATAGGCATAAAAGGGCGCGTTGCCGCCGAGGCTGTGGAGGCTGTGGGGTGCGCGGTGGGGTGTGAAATTTCGTTTAAGAAGTCGGAAATTCTCCCCGCGTCGGAAACCGAGTCCAAAAAGAACATTACCGACCCCGCCGAGCAATATTCTCTCGGGCGGCATTTTGACAGAATTCACGAGTACGAAAAGGCTCTTTACTGGTTTGAGAACGCTGCGCTGCAGGATCACGGCGAAGCCGAGTATTATATGGGAAGCTATCGTTTAGAGGGGCGCGGCGGAGTTCAGGACGTGGCGGGCGCGCGCGAGTGGTTTGTAAGGGCTGCCGAAAACGGCGTGGCTCAGGCGGAGTATATGAAGGGCTATTTTTACGCCGAGGGCATTGCCTGCGAGCTTGACGAGGACAAAGCCTACGAGTGCTTTTTAAAAGCCGCGAAAAAGGGCTGTTCCGACGCGACGGATATGATAGCTTTGTGCTATGAAAACGGGGTTCATGTTGAAAAAAATCCCGAGCTTGCGAAAAAGTGGAAAAAATACACGGGCGGCACAGATGATATTCCCGAGGAAACCGAGGCTCCCGAGCCGCTGCCCGACGACGGCGAGGAGCTTTATCAAAGCGCGCGCCGCTGTCTTGCGGAAAAGGACGCCGAGGGCGCGGCAATGTTTTACAGGCGCGCCGCGGAGGTCGGGCATATAAAGGCGCAGTGTTCCTACGGGAAGTGCCTTTATACGGGAAGCGGCGTCCCGAAGGACCCTGCCGAGGCGTTTCGGTGGTTCAAGCTTGCCGCCGACGGGGGACTTAATATCGCGCAGTATAATCTTGGGGTTATGTATCTCAAAGGAGTTTATGTTCCCAAGGATAACGAGCAGGCAAAGCACTATTTTGCTCTTGCCGCGGAAAACGGTCACGAAGAGGCGGCGAAGATACTTAAAAAGCTGCGCCGGGCGGATAACGATTAAATGGAGGTAAAACATGAAAGCAGCAGTTATTCTTACAAAATGCAAGGAGCATCACGGGCTTTTCGGCATTCGCGCCGAACAGCGCGAGGACGAAGCGTGGTACGCGACATGGGCGTTTAAGGTGTCGGAGCATACGGCGTCCCGCGAGAAATTCGGCGACACCGAGATTTCGGGAAACGTCTATGTAACCACGGATTACCCCTCCTGCCCGTATTGCGGGGCAAAGGGCTTTTTCCAGTGCAGCGAGTGCGGAAAAACCACCTGCTGGAATGGCGAAAACGAGACTGTCTGCGAGTGGTGCGGAAACGCCGCCGAAACCTCCGCGGAGGAGAAATTTGATTCCCTCACGGGAGGAGGCTTCTGATGCTGAAAATCGGCGACAAGGTCCCTCTTGAGCTTGGCGGAAGCGCGGAAATCACGGAGGTTCTCGGCTCGGGCGGGCAGGGGACGGTGTACAGGGCGCGTTTTTCGGGCAAGGAGTACGCTCTTAAAATCTACTTCCCGAAAAAGCTGAAGCGTCCCGATATTTTCCGCGACAATCTGCGCCGTTTAACCGAAGAAAAAAGCTTTGACGAAGCTTTTCTGATGCCGCGTCTGCTTACCGCTCCCGTCGAGGACAGCTTCGGCTTACTTATGGATATTATCCCCGAGGAGTACAAGCCGTTTTCGGATATTTTAAACGCCCGGGTAAAGCTGTCGGGGCTGTATTCGGTGGTGAATTCCGCGATAAGGATAACCTCCGCTTTCCGTGAGCTTCACAACAGCGGAAACAGCTATCAGGACATGAACGACGGCGGATTTTTCATTCGACCGCGCGACGGAGCTGTTTTAATCTGCGACTGCGACAATATCGCGCCTTACGGCGAGCATCTAGGCATTGCGGGGAAACCGGGCTATATGGCTCCCGAGATCGTCCGCGGCGAAAAAGCTCCCGATAAGTACACCGACCGCTATTCGCTTGCAGTTGTGCTGTTCAGGCTGCTGCTTCGCGGAGATCCGCTCGAGGGCGGCAGGGTGCTTAAAAGCGTGTGCCTTACCGAGGAAGCCGAGCGCAGGCACTACGGGTTCGAACCGTTGTTTGTGTACGACCCCAACGACGACAGCAACCGCCCCGTGCGCGGCGTTCACAACAACATCATTAAATTCTGGCGAATTATGCCCGATTATATCCGCGAGGCTTTTGAATTTTCGTTTACAACGGGTCTTTCCGAGCCGTCAAAACGCCTTATTGAAAAGCAATGGCTTGACCTTTTAAAACGCCTTCGCGGGGAGATAACCGCATGTCCGTGCGGTATACAAAATTTCCTGTCCGCTGTCGAAACCGACGAGGAGGGCAAGCTTATCTGCCCGTGCGGCTCTCACTATTCAAAGCCGCTTTCGCTTGTCGGCGCGAAAAGCTCGATGCTGCTTTTTGACGGAGCAAAGCTGTTTGACGACGAGGTTAATCTCACGGCGGAGGTTGTACGAAACAAGGTAAATCCCGCGCTGTGGGGGCTTAAAAATCACGGCGCGAACGATTGGAAGTGCATTCTCCCGAACGGCGAGGAAAAGACTGTGCAGGGCGGGAAAGCCGCGCCGATTTTCGTGGGAACGACAGTTGAGATTGACGGCGAAAAATACGAGATAAAGGACTGAAAATCTTGGAAGAATTTACTGTGCGCCGCGCCGAACAGCGCGATATTCCGCGTATAACAGAGCTTTTGTATCAGGTTCATAAGGTTCACTCCGACAAACGCCCCGACCTGTTCAAACCGGGCTCGAAAAAGTACACCGAGGACGAATTGCGCGTTATAATCGCGGACGACGAGAGACCGATTTTCGTATACGACAGCGGCGAGATTAAGGGCTATGCGTTCTGCGTTTTCGAGCGGCATTCGGGGGAGTCGCTGGTGCATTACACCACGCTTTACATCGACGATTTGTGCGTTGATGAAAAATCCCGCGGACAGCACGTCGGGCGGACGCTTTACGAGTATGTTTTAAGGTTCGCGAAGGAACACGGCTGTTACAATGTCACGTTAAACGTCTGGGAATGCAACGAGGGCGCGAAAAAATTCTACGAAAAATGCGGGCTTTCGGTGCAGAAAATCGGAATGGAGAAAATTCTCTGAATAAAAAAACCGCCGAGGTGTTGCCATCGGCGGTCTTGCTTTTTAATTCGGCAGAACGTATTTGTTCTTATACTCGTTAAACTCGTCCATAAACTCGGACTTGTCAAGCTTTTTCAGCTCGTTCATATATTCGTGAGTATCCATGCTGTTTTCCTTTATCTGGATAAGGCAAACCGCAATGTTTGAGCAGTGGTCGGAAACACGCTCGAAATTCGTCAGCAAATCCTGCAAAATGAACCCCAGCTCTATTGTGCAAAGCCCGTCTCTAAGCCGCTGTACATGGCGGTTTTTAAGCTCGGTGCGAAGCCCGTCGATAACGTCCTCCAGCGGCTCTACGTCCTTTGCAAGCGCGACGTCGGAATTTACAAACGACCTTATCGACATATCGAGAATTTCCGTCACCGCCCGTATCATAATGCCGACTTCCTCTTCGGCGGCGGGGGAGAACCTCACCTTTTTGGTATGCATTTCCTCGGCAGCCTCGACAATATTCACCGCGTGGTCGGAAATGCGCTCCAAGTCGCCGATTGTGTGAAGCAGGTTGGACACCGTCTGGCTGTCGTTTACGGACAGATCCTTTGAGCTTATTTTCAGAATATATGACCCTATATTATCCTCGTACAGGTCAATCGCATTTTCGTTGTCAATGACCTCCTGCGCTATCTTTGCGTCGTAATTCTTAACAAGGTCAAACGACATCAGCAGCGTTTTCTGCGTTAAAGCCGCCATTTTGTACGCAACGTTCTTGCACTGCTCTAGAGCGACGGAGGGCGTGTTTAAAAAACGCTTGTCCAGCATCGGAACCTCAAGCGATTCCTCGCCCGGCTTGTCCCGCACGGTAAGGCAGGCAAGCTTTTCGAGCTGTTTTGTGAACGGCAAAAACAACGCCGTTGCCAGAACGTTAAAGCAGGTGTGAATTATCGCAATTCCGACGGAATTAAGCTGTTCGTTCATAAACGGCATATCGAAAATCGCATTTGCGATATAATACAGCGTGAGGAAAACCACCGTTCCGATAACGTTGAAATACAGGTGAACGATAGCGACGCGCTTTGCGGACTTGTTCGCGCCGATAGACGAAATAAGCGCGGTAACGCACGAGCCGATGTTTTGTCCGAGAATTATCGGCAGCGCGATGGAATAGGTGACCGTTCCGGTTTTGTTTGAAAGCGTCTGCAAAATGCCGATAGAAACCGACGACGACTGAAGCACCGCCGTAAGCAGCGCGCCCACAAGCACCCCGAGAAACGGATTTGTGAACATCACCATAAAATTCGCGAATTGCTCGTTATCCTTAAGAACCTCCGCCGCGCCCGACATGGTGTTCATTCCGAACATCAGCAGCGAAAATCCGAGCAAAATCGTGCCGAACGTCCGCTTTCGGTCGGACTTTGTGAACATAGCGAGAACCACGCCTATAATCGCGAGAACGGGCGTGAAGTTTTTCGGGTTGAACAGCGCGGCGATCCCCCCGCCGTCGATAGCGGTAAGCGACACCAGCCAGCCCGTCGCGGTAGTACCGATGTTCGCGCCCATAATAACGCCGATCGCCTGCGACAGCTTCATAATCCCCGAGTTTACAAAACCTACCATCATGACGGTAGTCGCCGCCGAGGACTGTATAAGCGCGGTGACGCCCGCACCCAGAGCCACGCCCTTAAGCGGGTTGGAGGTCATTTTTTCAAGCCAGTTTTCAAGCTTTCCGCCCGCAAACTTTTCAAGCGCGCCCGACAGCGTATGCATACCGAACATAAACACCGCCAGACCGCCGAGCATAGTCAGAATATCGTTGACAGTCATACAAGACTCCTGTTGACAGTTTTCATAAACCGTTATTTTCCTTAAATCCTTTGCCTACACTTTTATTATACAAGATTTTTCTCAAAATGTATAGGGGTTTTGAATAATTTTTTATCTTTTCATCAATTTTTCATATTTATTGCACATATAATAACTATTTGTTGTGCTTTTCGTCAAAAATTTGCCCGACAGCAGCAAGTTTGTATAAATTGCACAAAAATTCCGTAAATATACACAAAGTTTTGTTTAAATGCGTGACATCTTGAAAAGTGTGTGCTATAATTAAATAAAGAAGAACCTTGTTCTTACTTCTTACTTCTAACCTCTAAAATCGAAAGGGGCGATTTTTATGTCAAACAAGATAATTACCATTACCAGACAATACGGAAGCGGCGGACGCGAGATAGGGCAAAAGCTTGCGGAGCAGATTGGCGTGGAGTTTTACGACAACAAGCTGCTTGATGTTGCCGCGGGAAACAGCGGTATTCACAAAAGCCACTTCGAGGAAAACGACGAAAAACGCCCGAACAGCTTTCTTTACCTGCTGTCCACCACCTACGGGCAGGGCGGAGTGCCGTTTGACGATACGCTGTTTTTCGCGCAGCTCAACGCCATTCAGAAAATCGCTTCGGAGCAGTCCTGCGTTATAATCGGACGCTGCGCGGATTACGCTTTGCGCGATTTCGAGGGCGTCGTGAATATTTTCATCTGCGCGCCGTTTGAGGTTCGCGTAAAGCGCGCAATCGAGGTCTACGAAATTGCCGAAAAGCACGCCGAGGACTATGTAAAGCGCATTGACAAGCAGCGCACCTCTTATTATAATTACTACACCGACAAACGCTGGGGTTCGCCGTCGAATTATCAGCTTTGTATCGACAGCTCCGCGCTCGGCATAGACGGCTCGGTAACGCTCCTGAAGCAATTTTTAGACGATTATTACAACAGATAATAAAAAGCCCCGTTCCTAAGAACGGGGCTTAAATTTTATCCTGCCATCTTCATTATCTGCTGCTCTATGCCAAACAAGGTTGCTTTGTCCAATCCGCCGAAAACGTTGTTTCCGCGTACCTCCACAGGACCGTTTATGATGAACTCGGAGATATTCGTACAGCCCTCGAACGCATAATCCTCTATTGTAATGCTTCCGATTTCCCGCATCAGCACCACGCTTTCAAGAGAACCGCACCCCGAAAACGCGCTTTGCCCTATTGAGACAACGCTTCTCGGAATTGTAACGCAGCGAAGGTTCCCGCACCCGGAAAAAGCCCCTGCCCCTATTGAAGCAACGCTTTCGGAGAACAAAACATCTCGCAAATTGCCGCAGTCCGCAAACGCATTTGCGTTTATTGTGATAATTCCCGCGGGGATTTCGATTTTCATAAGGTCATCGCAGCCGTAAAACGCCTCCTCGGGTATTTCCGCAATCCCTCCCGGCAGAGTTGCCGTTTCAACGCCGCTTTTTGCAAACACACCTTTTCCGAGATATTCAAGGTTATCGGGCAAAGCGACAGTTTTCAAAGCCGTACAGCCCGAAAATGCCCCGTCGCCGATAGAAGTAAGGGTGTTCGGGAGATTTATGCCGGAAAGGCTTGTGCAGTTTTCAAACACGTTCTGCTCTATTAAATTTATGTTTTCGGGAAGCTTTATCTCTTTAAGACCCGTGCAGCCCGAAAACGCATTTGCGCCTATTAAATTAACGCTGTCCGGAATATTTACCGCGGACAGCTTTTTGCAGTCGGAAAACAACCACTCGGGGACAAAATCCGACCTTTCGGGCAGTTTCGCCGTTTCAATTCCGCTTTCCGCAAACGCATGCGATCCGAGGTGTTCGACGCTTTCGGGCAAATTTGCCGCTGTCAGAGCCGAACAGCCGGAAAACGCCATATCGCCGATATATGTAAGCCCCTCCGGGAATTCCGTAATACAAAGCTTTTTACAATTCTCAAAGGCGGCATCGTCTATTTTCGTGATATTCGACAGCGATATTCCGTTCAGTTTATAGCAGTTTTCAAAGGTATACGGCTGTATTTCCGAAACGCCCTCGGGGATATTTACGCTTTCAAGGCTGTCGCAGCCTTCAAACGCGCTGCTGCCGATGTACGCCACGGTGTCGGGGAGGGTTATGCTTTTAATCTTGAATTTTTGCGAAAACGCCCCATTTCCGATGTGAGTGACGGGCTTTCCGAGATACTTTTCGGGAACGGTAACATTTTCGCTGTCCCCGCGGTACCACACCTCAACGCCTCCGTCATCGCGGATATAGTATACAAATTCGGGCTTTGACGTCGCGCCTATGACAATCACAGCCGCAAAAACGCACGCCGCCAGCACCGCGGCGATAATTTTCTTCATAAAATCACCTTATTTAATGTATGCTTAATCAATTTCCTTAAGCGTCTTGTAAATCTGCTGCATTTTCTTGTCGGTAGCCGCAATGGTCTCCGCGCAGTCGCGAAGCTGCGACGCAAGCTCCGCCGAAACGTCGGTATCGGATTTGTATTTCAGCTCGTGTTCAAGGCTTGCCCAGAAATCCATAGCGATGGTTCTTATTTGCACCTCTACGTTCACCATTTCCTTTTTATCCGAGAGGTAAACGGGAGTTTCAATCACCAGATGCAGACTGCGGTAGCCGTTCGGCTTCGGGGAGTCAATATAATCCTTCCGTTTGATAAGGTTAACGTCGTCCTGCGCCGTAAGCAGGTCGGCAACGGTGTAAATGTCCTCGATATAGTTGCAGATTACCCTCACTCCCGCAACGTCCTGAAGATTGTCCTTAACGGACTGCACGCTGAACGGCACGCCCTTTCTCTGAAGCTTTTCAAGGATACTCTGCGGGGACTTAAGGCGGTCCTCGATATGATGAATGGGGTTATATGAGTATTTCGCGCGGAATTCGCTGTCGAGTATCTCAAGCTTGGTTTTAACCTCGCGTATTGCCGATTCGTACAGATGCTCCATTTCCACAAACTTAAACATCTGCTCCATAACCTGCTGACCGGCGTCCTCTGCAAGAAGCTGCTGCACCGTGGCGAGTGCCTCCGGCGCGGCTTCAAGCTCACGACTTTTGCGTTTGAATTTCAATTCCTCACTTCCTTTGAGAACTATTGTAACGTAGAAATATTACATATGTGTAACGATCGTGTGAATTTTTTGTGAACAAATCATTCGGAAACGTCCTGTTTCATTCCGTTCAGAAGAGCCTCGATGTCCTCCTGGCTCATTTTCCCACCCGAAGAAGCAGGTTCGGGAGCAGGCTCGGACTCGGGTTCGGCAGCCGTTTCAGTCGCACTCGCCGCCGCTAACATTTTTTCAATGTCCTCCTGGCTCATTTTTCCGCCCGAAGGAGCGGGTTCGGGAGCGGGAGCAGGCTCGGGCTCGGGTTCGGCAGCCGTTTCAGGCGCACTCGCCGCCGCTAACATCTTTTCAATGTCCTCCTGGCTCATTTTTCCACCCGAAGAAGCGGGTTCGGGAGCAGGCTCGGGTTCGGGCTCGGCAGCCGTTTCAGCAGCACTCGCCGCTGCAAGCATCTTCTCAATGTCCTCCTGGCTCATTTTCCCACCCGAAGAAGCGGGCTCTGAAACAGGTTCGGGTTCGGGCTCGGCAGCCGTTTCAGCAGCACTCGCCGCCGCTAACATTTTTTCAATGTCCTCCTGGCTCATTTTCCCGCCCGAAGAAGCAGGTTCGGGAGCAGGCTCGGCAGTCGCACTCACCGCCGCTAACATCTTTTCAATGTCCTCCTGGCTCATTTTTCCGCCCGCAGAAGCGGGTTCGGGAGCAGGCTCGGGTTCGGGCTCGGCAGCCGTTTCAGCAGCACTCGCCGCTGCAAGCATCTTCT
>CANRIQ010000020.1 GCA_947630655.1 uncultured Clostridia bacterium
AAGGAGTTTCTATGCCCAAAAAGATAACCATAGTATCGGCGGTTTCGGCGGTTCTGCTGGCGGGAGTGATTTTCGCCGCGGTGAAAATGCTGCCGAAAACGGAGAAATTCTCCCTGCCGGAGCAGATCAGCGTGCTGTTTCCTGAACAGGGCGAAATCCGCATTTTGGACGGCGAGGAATTCCTCGCGGGGTGCGTGCGGGGACAGGTACAAAACGCGGGTTATCCGCTGCCCGAGGCGTTGAAAGCGGTCGCGGCGGCGCAGAAAACCAAAATCCTCTTCGCGCTTAAAAACAAATCTCCCGCCGAAAACCGACTTGCGGATCTCACGGCGGGAGAGGATTTTCCATATATTGACAAATTGCCCGAAAAGCAGTCGGAGCTGTCGCGCGAAATTGACAAAGCGATTGACGACCTGCCCGAGCTTTTCGCAAACGGAGAGCCTTTTGACGCGCAAATATGCCGAATTTCGGCGGGACGCACCGACCCCTCGGAGTACAGTCCGTCGGTGACGCTGCCGGGGGACGCTGTTGCTGACGGCTACAAAAGCGTTGCGGCGTTCATGCCCGAGGAGGTCCGGCAATCGCTCGGCGGACCGCCCGCGCCCTACGACCCGTCGGAATGGTTTTCCGACGCGGTTTACGCCGACACGGGAACGCTTATCTCCATAACCTTCTGCGGGAGGGAATTTTCGGGCGCGGAGATACGCTCTGCGCTTTCCCTGCGCAGTACGGCTATTACCCCCGAATACCGCGAGGATATGTTCTTTATCACCTGCAAGGGCTTTGGGAACAACAAGGGTTTAAGCGTAAACTCCGCCGAGGTTTTGGCAGAGTCCGGGCTGTCCGCGGAGGAAATTCTTGAGATATTTTTCAGAGATTAGAGATAAGATGTAAGAGGTAAGCCGTGCTGTCCGCTTGCGGATAGCACTTGAAAGGAAGAGATTAGTACTCCTTATTCCTGCGCAAAAGGTGGCGCAGATAGCCGAACGCCGCATCCTCGCCCTTTACCGCTAGAATTTTCAGCAGCTTTTCAAGCAGCGCGGCGGTCTCGGGGTGAATTTTTCTGCGAGCCTTGCCCTTCATAAAATACCGCAGCGGCATATCCTGCGTGTAATTTTCGCCCTGATATATCTTGCTTGCCGCAACCCTGTCGCAGAACATCTCCGCGACGTATTTCAGCGGCATTTTAACGGGCTCCTGCTGTTTGGTTTTCGGGTTGTAATCCGTCCAGTACTCGAAATGATGGCGGTTTCTGCCCTTATGATGCATCCACGCCAGCGAATACCCCAGATCCTCGCGCTCAAGCTCATTCGGGGAGCGCGTTCCGACATAATACTTTGCACCCTGGACAAACTCCGTCGGCGAATACTTCGACAGGTCGTGAAACAAGCCCTGCCGCAGAATTCCCGCCTTTGCGCAATGTATCATCACCTGATGACGGTGACGGGTTATCGTTTTAAAATGGGATACCGCCGACTTGAAATTCATAATTTACTCCTTTATACAGTCGGTTGCCTGTAAAAGCCGTAGAATATCGGGCGCAGCTTCTTATAAAGCACCAGCGAAAGCACAGCCGCTACAACGCCTTTAACAAATGTGAACGGCACATTGAAGATCCACAGACAATCCGCCAGAGAATCCACGCTCGGAAGAATTGCCTTGTACATTCCTATGATAACGTCCATCGGCATCACCATCGCATCATAGAGCGGGTAAATGATAAGGTAATTCGACACGAAGCCCATTCCCGCCGAAACCACCGCGCCGATAGCGCAGCCTATAACCGCCCGTGATAATTTCGGGCTTTTGTGAGCGATTATTCCCGCGGGCAGGACAAGGCTTGCCGAAAGAATGAAGTTTGAAAGCTCTCCGATGCAGCCCGTCTTTGTGGTAAAGCAGCCGAATATGTTCTTGATAAGACTCACGGAAATCCCCGACACGGGACCCATTGTAAGCGACGCGAGAACCGCGGGCGCGTCCGAAAAGTCGAACTTTATAAAGCTCGGCATTATCGGCAGCACGATTTGCAGCTCCGAAAGCACAATCGACAGCGCAGCCATAAGCGCGGTGAAAACCAAGCGTCTTACGTCGAATTTCACGAACCTCTTTGCGGATTTTGTTGTGTTTGCCATTGAAAAAACTCCTTTTCCTCGGGGGAAAAACAGAAAGACCCGCCTTAAGGGTTACCCCTTGAAAGCGGGACGCCCGGAAAACGCCTGTTTTCCGCGGAAGTTGATTTTTGCAAGTCAAGCTTCTGATTCTTTCATCCGGACTATACCGTCGGTATCGGAATTTCACCAATTCAGCCTCTTTGCTTTAAAACGCCGAGGTTCGCGGACTTTAACCGCCGGTGGGGAATTTCACCCCGCCCCGAAACAGATTTTATTTGCAGGTTGCCCTACAACTATATTATATTACCTTTAACCCGATTTGTCAACACCTTTTTTAAAATTTCCCAAAAAAAGAAAATTTAATCGGAGGACATGGTCCCGTGTTCGACCGTGAGGAAAACATTATCGAAATTATCATTTAGGACAGCCTCGGCGCGGCTTAAAAGATAACCGCACATATCGGGTTCTTTAAACAAAAAGGTCACCCGAAGCTCTATTTTTTCGACATCGGGATATTTGCCTTCAAACTGCCGCGTATCGATATACAGAATATAGGAATTCAGCTTTTCCTGCAACAGGAACAAATGCCTGTTTTCATCGCTCCAGTCCATGCCGTCCGCAAGGAGCAGTATGAGGCTTTTCGTTTCTTTATCGAAAGCCAGCCCGTCGATAGCGTCGGTTCTTTCAACGTTGAGATTTTTAGCAGCTTCTTCCATAATGCATTCCTTACTCAATATTCTGAATTTGTTCGCGGATTTTTTCAATCTCACTTTTCTGGTCGACAACCACTTTTGTGACCTCGATATCCTGAACCTTAGAGCCTATGGTGTTGGTCTCGCGGTTCATTTCCTGTACGAGGAAATCAAGCTTTCGCCCTATGGGCTCTCCGCTTTCGAGCATACTGCGGAACTGGGCGATGTGACTGCGCAAACGCACGGTTTCCTCGTCTACAGCGGTTTTCTCGGAGAAAATTCCCGCTTCAAGAAGAATTCTGTTTTCGTCGACAGCTTTCCCCTCCAGCACCTCGCACATACGGTCGTAAAGCCGTTTTCTGTACTCCTCAACAATTATCGGCGAACGCGACTCCACAAACTCAACATTCTTTTCAATCGTCAGAAGCCGTGAAAGCAGATCAGCCTTCATACGCGCACCCTCGGTTTCGCGCATTTTAATAAAATTGTCCAGTGCCTCTTCCGCGACGGTTTTAAGGTCCGCCCACATCTGCTCCTCGTCAGCCTCGGCTTTAACCACCGTAAACGCGTCGGGCAGCCGCATTACCGCCGACAGCGACAAATCGTCGGTAAGCCCCATTTCGTCCTTGATTTCGCGCAGAGCGTCCACATACTCGCGGATTACCTCGCGGTTTGCGGTGATTTTCTCCGAAACGGCAGCGGTGTTCTGCACCAGCACCGACACCTCCACCTTTCCGCGGGAGATTTTCCCCTGTAAAAGCGATTTCAGCTTCTCCTCAGCAAAGGAATAATTCCTCGGAAGCCTGCTTGAAAACTCGTAATAACGGTGATTGACCGAACGGATTTCAACCGTAATATCACGCCCCGAAAGCTCGGCATGACCCCTGCCGAAGCCTGTCATACTCTTTATCATAGCAATTCTCCTTTAAATTTTTACGCAATAGCACACCCAGTGCGTATCATACAAAAACGACTCTCCGCAGCGCGTAAAACCGCATTTTTCGTACAGCTTCATTGCCGAATAATTCTCCGCGCCGCAAAGCAGTCCCAGCCCGTCATACGGAAGCTTTTTAGCCTCATTTTTAAGAAATTCCACCAAAGCCGTTCCGACTCCCGTTTTCTGAAAGCCCTTTTTCACGCCGACGCGCGACAGCTCTCCCATATTTTTGAATTCGCGCGGGAAGCACTCTATCCACTCGCGCTCCTCGTATTCGCCCAGATACGCCGCCGCGACGATTTCCCCGCCCTTCACCGCTTTGTAGAGGGAATTATCCGCAATATCCTCCTTTACAAAATCAAGCGTCGGATAATGCTCGTCCCAGGTGCAGCCGGGGCTTCCGATATGCGAACGGTAAATCGCGGCGATTTCCTCGGCGTCTCCCAAAACCGCCTTTGTTATCTCAAACTCCGGGTTGTTCATCCGTATTTTCATTCTCCTCCTCGCGAAGCTTTTCAAAGAACCGCTCGCGCTGTTTTTTTGCCGTTCTCATAAGCCGCGGACGGTTGTACCGCTGAAACACCGCAAACCCGAGATCCCAGACTGCCCCCGCCGCCGAGGTTATCAGAAAAAGCGGAACATATCCCACCATAATCGTCAGCACCATCGGCAAAAAGCTTGCTATCATGCAAAATTCGTGCCGAACCTCCGCTTCGCAGGTAAGCGCGATTATGTCCTCAACGCTCTGCCGTTTAAGGGAAAAATCCGTTTCCTCAAAGCTCGGCAGCTTTTTCTTCAGCCTGCGGAAATTTAATTTTCTGTAAAAATTTTCCTCAAACTCAGCCACCGCATAACGCTCGGAGTCATAATTCACGCCCTCGGAAAACGCCTTCTCGCAGATATAACCTATCACCAGCCTTGATACAACATGATAGCACACGCAAAACCCGATAAGCCCTATCACAAGAAACGCCTCGGTGTGAGTTCTTACAAACAACGCCAGAAACGCAAACATCACAATAAGCGCGATTGACGAAATAATATACAGCGTTTGTTTTATGACGCTCATATAAACCCCTTTTCCTCCATTCGTTTTGCGGCGCAGAGAATGCCTGTTTTCCCCGCGGGGTAGGTAAGCCCGCCCTGAAGCCACACCGCATACGGCTCGCGCAGCGGAGCGTCCGCCGAAAGCTCTATCGACGCGCCCATAGTAAACGTGCCCGCCGCCATTATCACCTGATTATCATAGCCCGGCATATCCCACGGCTCGGGAGTTACAAAGCTGTCAACCGGAGAGCCGCTTTGTATGCCCTCGCAGAACGCGATAAGCTTTTGCGGGTCGCCGAGCTTTAAAGCGGTAATTATATCGTGCCGCGGCTCGTTGTACCGGGGGAAAGCCTCGAAGCCGAGAGTTTCAAACAACGCCGACGCGAAAACTGCGGTTTTAAGGGCGTTTTCCACGGTCTGGGGAGCTAAAAAAAGCCCCAACAGCATATTGCGGTTTTCATCAAGCGAACACCCTACCTCCGCGCCCGTGCCGACGGTTGTAAGGCGGTAGGAGCAAAGCTCGACAAGCCCGCTCTGACCCGCGATATAGCCGCCCGTGCGCGCAATACCGCCGCCGGGGTTTTTGATAAGGCTTCCGACGATAAGGTCTGCGCCGACGGACAGCGGCTCGGTTTTTTCGGTGAACTCGCCGTAACAGTTGTCCACCATAATACAGCAATTTTTATTCACGGAACGCGCCGTTTCGGCAATTTTCCCTATGGTTTCCACCGACAGCGACGGGCGCAGCGAATACCCCCGCGAACGCTGTATATAAATCACCCTTGCGCCTGCGGCGGAGCATTTTATTCCCTCGTAATCGGGAGTGCCGTCGGGGAGCAAATCAACCTGAGCGTATTTTACGCCGAATTCCTTAAGCGAACCGCCGTAATCCCCGAAAATAACCTCCGACAGCGTGTCGTAGGGCTTTCCCGTAACGCAGAGCAACGTGTCGTTCGGGCGAAGTATGCCGAAAAGAGCGGTGGAAAGCGCGTGTGTGCCGTTTACAAAGCCGTGCCTAACCAATGCGTTTTCCGCACCGACAGCTTCCGCAAAAACCTCGTCAAGTTTATCGCGTCCCGCGTCGTTGTAGCCGTAGCCCGTCGTACCCTTAAGGTGCATTTCCGCGACGCCGTTGTTAATAAACGCCGAAAGCACCTTTTCACCGTTATACGCGGCGGTTTTTTCTATATCTCCGAAAAACGGAGCGCAAAGACCTTCCGCTTTTTGCGCCGCCTCGGAAAGTCTTGCGGAAAAATTAAAAAATGGCATGATGTTCTCCTTATGTTCTGTGTTTTTTGCGGTTTGATACACTCAAATCCTGCTGCAAAACTCTATAATCTCATCTTTTCTTTGTTCCACATTCTCTTTATACTCTATGGAACATAGACCCGGCTTATCGCAGCATTTAATCTCCAAATGCCCGTAAAAATGCTCAATGCTTTCAAAAATACGATTGCATTCCCTCATACTCGTACCTGTTCTTAAAGCCACTATATAACCTTTCTTTCCCGTACCTAAAGCTGCGTGCGGCTCATGAGTGTTGCACCATGGCGTACATCTATCAATAAAAGCCTTAAACTGACCCGGAATATCCGCCCAATAAGAAGGCGATACGGATATGATAACGTCTGCCCGCTCATAGTTCTCCATGATCTTTTCAACGTCATCATTCTGTACACATTTTGCAGTATGGTGACACGTCCTGCACCCTTTACAAAAGTTGATATTGAAATCATCAATACATATACTTTTGACTTCAAATCGCTCCGTAAGACAATCAGAAACTATCCTTACGATCTCTGCCGTTGCGCCGTCTCTGACAGGGCTGCAATTGATCACCAGAGCTTTCATTTCATTCGTCCTCCTCGGACATATGATACTCTTTATCGAGATCGAGCTGATAGCACCCGAATATTGACTTTCTTAAAACGTCAATTATTATCACAACATAGCTGTTATTTTTCTCACCAAACAGCAGAACGTGCTGATATGTGCCGCCCTCATTCTCATAAACCGCTTCAACAAGCCTTTTTTGAACTCCGTACTCGGAAAGCGTTACTGTATCGGGAAGATTTCCGATGAATTTCCAGACGTCAACAAGCGGCTCTGCCGTTTCGGTAATATCGCGCATTTTCCCGTTCATTGCAGCGAGGTATTCATCATGGCTCAACAGCTTAATATATTCCATAAACCGTCTCCTTTATATATACATATTCAGTATAACATTTTTTCCCATTCTTGTCAAGGCGGGAATTTAAGATTTGTCCGCAATCATAAAAGCACGTTTGCAAACATACTATTTATTGTCAACATCATTACGGGGGTGAATCTTCTTTGAAACAATGCGAAGGCAATCAAGAAAGATGTGTGATACTCGGGAAATATATTGTTGAAAACAACGCGACCGTAAGAGCTACCGCTCGACAGTTTGGAATAAGCAAAAGCACCGTTCATCAGGATATTACGGTAAAGCTGGAAAAAGCTAACAAAACCCTGCACGACGAAGTAAAAGCCGTTCTCGACCGCAACAAACAGGAACGCCATATCCGCGGCGGAGAAGCCACAAAAAGAAAATACCGCGAGCTTTCCCGCAAAAAATTCGGTACATAGAAAAAGAAAAGGCTCTCCGTGCGGAGAGCCTTTCAGACTGTAGATAAAACCCCATCTGCGACGTCAGTAGTACTGCGGCAGGCACAAAGCCTAGCCCGCAGCACTACTTCCTTGCATCTGGGGCTTTCTCTACAGCCTGAGATTTGACTTTTTATAAATTACTTTATCATCGAAGCAACTTCATCGGCGAAATTGTCCTCTTTCTTCTCGATGCCCTCGCCGCGCTCGTAACGAACAAAGTCGTCAACCGAGATTTTCGCGCCCTGAGCCTTTGCGACAGAATCGATATACTTGCCGACAGTCACGGAATCGTCCTTGAAATACTTCTGATCGAGCAGGCAAACCTCCTCGTAGAATTTTCTGAGACGTCCCTCGACAATCTTCTCCGCAACATTCGCGGGCTTGCCCTCCTGCTCAACGAGCTTGGTCTGAACCTCCTTCTCGTTTGCAAGAACCTCCGCGGGAACGCAATCCTTGCAGATATACTGCGCATTCAGCGCGGTAATCTGGAGAGCGACGTTCTTTCCGCACGCGAGAACCTCCGCGTCATCGGGCTTGTCTGTAGCAAGTCTTACGAGAGTGCCCAGTCTGCCGCCATCGTGCATATAGCCGACCAGAGTGCCTTCCATTTTAGCGAAACGGCGGATTTTGATATTCTCGCCAATAGTCGCGATTTTATTGGTGAGATAAGCCTCTACCGTCTCATCGCTTCCCGATACCTTGCAGCTCATAAGAGCCTCGGGAGACTCCGCGCCGCTGTCGATAATCGTGTTTGCAACAGTGTCGACAAGCTCCAAAAACTTATCCGACTTCGCGCAGAAATCGGTCTCGCAGTTGATTTCCGCGATAATTCCGACATTGCCCTTTACAAGCGTCTTTACAACGCCCTCTGCGGCAATTCTTCCCGCCTTCTTGGCAGCCTTTGCAAGACCCTTTTCACGCAAAATCTTTACCGCCTCGTCGCGGTTTCCGTTCGCCTCTTCAAGAGCCTTTTTGCAGTCCATCATACCGCAGCCCGTCATATCGCGCAGTTCTTTAACTTCACCGGGTGTAATATTTGCCATTTCAGATTTCTCCTTAAATTCTATTAAATTCTTAATTATTCGGCTTCCTCAGCGGGCTGCTCTTCAACAGCGTCCGCCGTGCCCTGATTTGCGGAAATAACAGCGTCAGCCATCGCGCCCGCAATAAGCTTTACAGCACGGATAGCGTCGTCGTTTCCGGGGATAACATAATCGATCTCATCGGGATCGCAGTTTGTATCAACAATTGCAACAACGGGAATACCGAGCTTCTTTGCCTCTGCAACCGCAATCTTCTCCTTGCGCGGGTCAACCACGAACAGCGCGCCGGGAAGCTTCTTCATATTCTTGATGCCGCCGAGGAATTTTTCAAGCTTTTCAATCTCAAGATTGAGCTTGATAACCTCTTTTTTGGGAAGCAGATCAAACGTGCCGTCGGTCTCCATCGTGTGAAGCTGCTCTAAACGGGCAATTCTTCTCTGAATGGTCTTGAAGTTGGTCATCATACCGCCAAGCCAGCGGGCATTTACATAATGCGCGCCCGCGCGGGTCGCCTCTTCCTTGATGGAATCAGCCGCCTGCTTCTTCGTGCCGACAAAGAGAATTTCTCCTCCGTTTGCCGCAACCTCGTGAACGAAATTGTACGCCTCGTCAAGCTTCTTTACCGTTTTCTGAAGGTCGATAATGTAAATACCGTTCCTCTCGGTAAAGATGTAGGGTGCCATTTTCGGGTTCCAGCGTCTGGTCTGGTGTCCGAAGTGAACGCCTGCCTCCAGAAGCTGCTTCATAGATACTACTGCCATAATTGTTCCTCCTGTTTTGGTTGTTTAATCCTCCACAAAAAATCACGCCCCGAACGCGAAAGCGCACCGGCGGAACGCTGTTTTTGTGTGTGTAATGGTGAATATCCATTCACAAAATTACTTATATATTATACCACAATTGCCAATTTATTTCAAGAGGGGAATATTCGTCTATTTAAACAAACTTCCGAAGCCTTTTCCCTTCCGATTTGTATGATTTGACGGAATTTCACACGAAACCAAAATTGTGTCCTCGCCAATTACCTCGATATCGCACCACTTGATAAACAAATCCTCCTCCCTGCCGAACAGCCCGAAAAACTTCGCCCTGCCGTAGACTATAAGCCTGCATATCTTTGCGGTGCAATTTTCAAATTCTATGTCGTCGGGATAACCCAGACGCGCGCCCGTTTTAACGTTTATTATCTCTTTGCACTTCAGGTCGTTAAAGCTGTAAACCATATTCTAACCTCGCTTAAAGATTTGTACGGGACTAATTTAGAATATGCGGTTTACAGTCGGATAATTCCGAAAAAACGCTATATAAGCGACTTTACATAATCCGCGGCGTCATCAAGAGAACCCTTTATAACGCCCGAGATATCGAGGTTTTCGGGGTTTTCCAAAAACTCCGTCACAAGAAACGCCTTTATGCCGAGTTTCTGTGCGGGGAAAATGTCCTCTGCGGCACTGTTCCCTATCATAACGCACTCCGACGGCTTTCGGTCTATTTTTTCGAGAAGCTCCCCGAAATACTTAGGATTAGGCTTGCAGAAGCGGCTGTTTTCATAGCTTGTTATGTACGAAAAATCGCTCTCGGAAAGCCCCGCCCAGTTCATTCTCGTAAGCTGCGCGCTGTACGGGAAAACGGGATTTGTCGCAAGAACGGTTTCCAAACCCAAAGCCTTTATCCCGTCTAAAAAACCGCGGCGGTCGGGCTTGTATTTAAGGCAAGCCTTTACCTCGTCAAACTCCTTTGTATAAAATTCATCGCAAAGCGGCTGAATTTCGGGCAAGCCCGCGTTTTCGCGGCGGAAATACTCCCAGAACGCCTCGCAGTTGGTGCGCGAGCCGTCGTTTGTAATCATCGCCTTTGTTCCGCCCCAGACGTCCTTTACGGCTTTATCGGGGAGGTAGCCCATGGGAGCTATCTTCCTGCAAAGACCGCCGAAATACAGCTTTACAAATTCGTCCTGAACGAACGGCAAAAGCGTGCCGTCAAGGTCAATCATCACCGTTTTTATCATCAATTTTCTCCTTTTCGCCGTTATCCTCTTTGCCCTCTTTACCCTCTTTATTCTCCGCTTTTTTCCTCATCGCGGCAACCTTTTTCCTGCGTTCCTCGCGTTTTAAAAGTTTAGCCGAAAATTCGTCAAGCTCCTTTTGAGAAGCGGCGTGAATTGTCCGTATAACGGTGTTGTCGTTTTCGGCTATCGTGACAGCCTTAAGCTTTACCGTCAGAAATTCCCCGCAGGAGCAGCGGATTACCGTGCGGCAGGATTTCCCGTTCCCGAAAAGCCACTGCGAAAACGTAAGCTTTTGCCCGCAATGCGGACATTTAAAATCGACAACGCGCTTGTCAAGCAGCATTTTCCGCGGGTCGGAAACCCCGTTTACCGCGTCTTTGAAAAGCTGCGGCGCGGCAGCGGCGGAATACTCGGCGTACTCCGCAATTCCGAGCTGCATATCAAGCTTTTGGCAGACCTCGTAGGTTAAATAAGCGTCGTTCATCGCGTCGTGAACCTGTACGTCAAGCGGAATACCGAGCTTTTCCGCGGCGGCGGACAACGCGCACTGGAGGTGTTCGCTTTTTACCTGTCGATTATAAATAAGCTGTAAATTTATATAATTGCTTCCGTAACTCGGGTCAAGCCCGTGAAGCGTGAGATTGACAGAAAGCACTCCCACATCGTCAAAGCCCCAGGTTATAAAGCGAAAATCCTTTCCGCACCACTCCGAAAACCGCCTGAACGCCTGCGGAAAGGTTTCCCCGGCGGTGAGCTGGACGTCCGTAATACCCGTAATTTTGCGGACATGGGGGTTCATCTGCTTGTAAAACTTCGGGCGGATATTTATCTTTATCTTATCCAGAAAATTGAAATTCTCATCGGTTTTAACCGCGCCTATCTGGATTATCTCACCGTGAAGCAGAACGGGGCTTCGCACCATTTTTGCCGCGCAGAACGCCTGGTTCCACTCCATATCGAAAATAATGTAATTCATAGTTGTTACTTTCTTTCGTGTGTAATAGCTGTGCTAAACAGCAAGCGTTCCCTCGTGATTTTCGTGCCGCCACGCGACGTACTCCTCATACGTTCCCGAGCGGTCAAGACAGCCGTTTTCCGTGATTTCTATAATTCTGTTCGGGACGGTGTCGAGAATTTCATGGTCGTGCGTTGCGAAGAGGATATTCCCCTTGAACTCCGAAAGACCGTTATTTACGGCGGTTATGCTTTCGAGGTCGAGGTGGTTTGTGGGTCGGTCGAGAATAAGCAGATTTGAATGAAAAAGCATCATTCGCGAAAACATACATCTCACGCGTTCGCCGCCCGAAAGAACGTTTACGGGCTTGAAAACATCATCTCCGCTGAACAGCATTCTCCCCAGAAAACCGCGCAGATAGCTTTCCGTTTCATCGGTGGAATACTGCCGCATCCAGTCGATAATTGACAAATTGCAGTCATTGAAAAACGAACTGTTGTCGTTCGGGAAATAGCTGACAGAAATTGTGCCGCCGAAGCGGAACTCGCCCTCGTCGGGGGTTATCTCCTCGGTGAGAATGCGAAACAGCGTGGTTACGGCAATTTCGTTTGCCCCGACAAACGCGATTTTATCGCCCTTTGAAACGGTAAAGCCGACGTTATTCAGCACCTTTACCCCGTCGACGGTTTTAGACAGCCCCGTCACCTGCAAAATGTCCTTTCCCGCCTCGCGCTCCATATCAAACCCGATATACGGGTATTTCCGGGAGCTTGCGGGGAGCTCTTCAACGGTGAGTTTATCAAGCAGCTTTCTGCGGGAGGTTGCCTGGCGGGATTTTGACTTGTTCGCGGAGAACCTCGCAATGAAGTTTTGAAGCTCCTTAATCTTCTCCTCGGCGCGCTTGTTCTGCTGTTTAATCATACGCTGGATAAGCTGGGAGGATTCGTACCAGAACTCATAGTTGCCGACGTACATACGTATTTTGCCGTAATCTATATCTACAATATGCGTGCAGACGTTGTTTAAAAAATGTCTGTCGTGCGACACGACAATTACCGTTCCGAAATAATCCGCAAGAAAGTCCTCCAGCCACGACACCGCGTCAACGTCAAGGTGGTTTGTCGGCTCGTCCATTAAGATTATATCGGGGTTGCCGAAAAGGCACTGTGCAAGCAGAACCTTTACCTTCTCGCTGCCCGAAAGCGACGACATCTGCGAATACAATATCTCCTCGGGAAGCCCCAGCCCCCGGATAAGCTTTGACGCGTCGGACTCGGCTTCATAGCCGTTCATTTCGGCGAATTCGCCCTCCAAAACGGAGGCTCTTTCGCCGTCCTCGTCCGAAAAATCCTCTTTTTCGTACAGCGCGTCCTTTTCCTTCATTATATCGTACAGCTTTTTATTGCCGATTATGACCGTATCAAGGACGGTGTACTCGTCAAATGCGTAGTGATCCTGCCGCAGCACCGACATACGCAGCTCGGGAGGTCTTGTGACCGTGCCTTTGGTGGGTTCAAGCTCGCCGCAGAGAACCCTCAAAAACGTGGATTTCCCCGCGCCGTTCGCGCCTATCACGCCGTAGCAGTTTCCGCCCGTAAATTTAAGGTCAACGTCCTTAAACAGCGTCTGTCCGCCGAACGCAACGCTTACTTCAGATACTGTTATCAAATTAGATACTCCTTCTGTTAGAGGTAAGATGTTAGAAATAAGAGGTTAGATTATAGGGTACGCCCGCCTGCGGCGGTCGATTTTGACGCCTGCGGCAGAGTTTCACACGGCAAAAGCCTTCGTTACGCGCAAACGGATTATCCGTAATAATCTCTTGCGCAGCAATTCAATCGTCGGCGAAGCCGACGTACTTTGAACTCTAACCTCTAACCTCTAATCTCTTACCTCTTCAACATTCTATTATCCGACCGCTGAAAAACCCTGTTTAAGATCCGCTATAATATCGTCTACGTTCTCCAACCCCACGGACAAGCGTATAAGCCCGCCGTCTATGCCTGCCGCAACAAGCTGTTCGTCCGAAAGCTGACGGTGTGTAGCGGAAGCGGGGTGCAGAACGCAGGTGCGGATGTCCGCCACATGAACCTCGTTTGAGGCGAGTTTAAGGCTGTCCATAAACTTCACCGCCGCGGGACGCCCGCCCTTTATCGAGAACGAAATTACGCCGCTTGTGCCGTCCGGGAGGTACTTTTTCGCAAGCTCGTGACCCGCGCTGCCGGGAAGCGCGGGATAGGTCACAAATTCCGCCTTGCCGGTGGATTTGATGTACTCCGCGACCTTAAGAGCGTTTTCGCAATACTGCTTCATACGGACAGCAAGCGTTTCCAGACCCAAATTCAGCAAAAACGACGAATTCGCCGCGGGATAACAGCCGAAATCGCGCATAAGCTGCATTCTCGCCTTTGTGATATACGGAGCGGCGGGGTATTTTTCGGTGTAGACAAGCCCGTGATAGCTCTCGTCGGGCTCGGTCATGGACGGGAATTTTCCGTTTGTCCAGTCGAATTTTCCGCTGTCGACGATAACTCCCCCGACCTGCAAAGCGTGTCCGTCCATATATTTGGAGGTTGAATGAACGACTATATCCGCGCCCCATTCAATAGGCTTGCAGAGAATGGGCGTTGCAAAGGTGTTGTCTATGATAAGCGGCACGCCGTGCGCGTGCGCAACCTTCGCCCAAAGCTCAATATCCAGCACCGTAAGCGCGGGATTTGCCAGGGTTTCGCCGAAAACGGCTTTTGTATTATCCTTAAACGCGGCGTTGAGCTGTTCTTCGGTTGCGTCGTGGTCAACGAAAATGCACTCGATGCCCATTTTTTTGAGCGTGTAGCCGAAAAGATTTATCGTGCCGCCGTAGATTGACGCCGAGGCGATAAAGCTGTCGCCCGCCTCGCAGATATTGAGGATAGAAAGCAGGCTTGCCGCCTGTCCGCTTGACGTGCACATAGCCGCCGCGCCGCCTTCGAGAGCCGCGATTTTCTTTTCGACAACGTCCGTCGTGGGGTTTGCAAAACGCGAATAAATAAGCCCCTTTGTCGGGTCGTCAAACACCGCCGCAACGTCGTCTGTGGACTCGTACACATAAGTCGTGCTTTGAACTATCGGCATAACGCGCGGTTCGCCGTTTTTGGGAGAATAGCCCTCGTGAAGGCACTGAGTTTCGATTTTCATAGCAATTACCTCTTTCAAGTTATTTTATGTATTCCTTAAGCGCGCCGATAAGCGCGTCGGTTTCGCTGTCTGTACCAACCGTTATCCGAAGGCGGTTTGAAATCCTCGGCTTGTTGAACCAGCGGACGTAGATATCGCGGGACTTTAAATACTCGAAAATATCCCGGGCTGAATATTTTTCATGCTCCGCAAACAAAAAATTCGTCTGACTGTCGGGAAGCGAAAAGCCCATTTTCCGAAGCTCCGCAGAAAGCCGCTCGCGGGTCGCAATAACCCTTTTAATCGTGCTTTGGAAATACTCCTCGTCCTCTATGGAGGCAATTCCCGCCGCCTGCGCAACGCTGTCCACGGGGTAGCTGTTCATGCTGTCCTTTGCCGCATAAAGAGCCGAAATAAGCTCCTCGCTCGCCATAGCAAAACCGAGCCGCATACCCGCCATGGAACGGCTTTTCGAGAAGGTTCTCGTAATCGCGAGATTGTCGTATTCGGAAAGCAAAGGCACCGCCGTCGTCCCGCCGAAATCGACATACGCCTCGTCCACGATTACAACGGAATTTTGGTTCTCCTCGAGAATTTCGCGGATAAAGTCCAAGCCCCGCCCGATAGACGTCGGAGCGTTGGGGTTCGCAATCACCACGCCGCCGTTTTCGCGGGCGTAATCCGCGGGATTTATGTTGAAATCCTTATCAACGGGAAGCGTCTTGTACGGTATTTTCAGAATATCGCACCAGACCGTATTAAACGAATAGGTTATATCGGGGAAAAGCACAGGCTTTCCCGAATTGAAAAACGCCCGAAACGCCAGCGACAGCACATCGTCCGTGCCGTTCCCCGCAAAAACGTTTTCCGCCCCCAAGCCCTCGCGCTTTGCTATCGCCTTTACAAGCCCCACGGCGTTCGCGCTCGGGTATTTTTTAAGCGTCCCCGCGTCAAAGCCCTTTATCGCCTCGAAAACCCTCGGCGACGGCGGGTACGGATTTTCATTCGCGTTAAGCTTGATGAAATCGGTCTTATCCGGCTGTTCGCCCGCAACATAAGGCTCTATCTTCAAAAGATTGTCTTTCCAGCTCATAATTTCCTCTCAAAAAATAAAACCTGCTCTCACGGAAGAACAGGTTTTATGTCATTTTCCGTGCGCCGAGCCTTGTATTATCAAAGCTCCTCGGAGTCGTCCTCTTCCAGCTCGAACAACAGGCGTTTCCCGCAGTTGGGGCACTCCATTCCGCCGCCGGAAGCCTTGTCGTAATCAAAACGAATAGCGTTTCCGCAATTCGGGCAGACAGTTTCGTACAAATCGTCAATCTCGCCGTCAATGTCCTCGAAATCCGCCTCTTCATCATCGACTTCACCGTAGACCTCGTCCTCCAGATCGGACACGCTCTGCTCCAGATCGGTCATAACATCGGCTACGTCGTCAAGCTCCTCGTCCACTTCAGCCAGATTATCCGCAATATCCGCCAGAACATCAAGAATTGCGGAAATTATCTTGTCGTCGGTCTTAAGACCCTCGGCAAGCCCTTTTATATACGATACCTTTTCACCTATCGTCATAAAATTATCTCCTCAAAAACAAATTACTTAACGCGCTCCATATACTCGCCCGTGCGGGTATCGATACGGATAACCTCGCCCTCGTTGATAAACAGCGGAACGCGGATTTCCGCGCCCGTCTCGAGAGTAGCGGGCTTTGTCGCGTTTGTAGCGGTGTTCCCCGCAAATCCGGGATCGGTCTGGGTAACCTCAAGCTCAACGAAATTCGGAGGCTCAACGCCGAAAACCTTGCCCTTATACGACAGCACCTTGCACATCATATTCTCCTTGACAAACTTAAAGCTGTCGCCGAGATCCGACGCGTTTACGGGAACGTCCTCGTAGGTCTCCTGATCCATAAAATGGTAAAGCTCTCCGTCGGAATAGGTGTACTCCATATCCTTTCTCTCAACGAAAGCCGTCGGGAACTTTGCGGACGGGTTGTAGGTCTTTTCAACCACCGACCCCGTGATAACGTTCTTTACCTTTGTGCGGACGAAAGCCGCGCCTTTACCCGGCTTTACGTGCTGGAACTCGATAATCTGCATTACGTTGCCGTCCTCTTCAAAGGTCATGCCGTTTCTGAAATCTCCTGCTGTAATCATAACAATCCTCCAGATTCTTAATAATTATTCCTCAAAATTCCGAGGAATACACATCTCAATCTATATTGTAACAAATTTCCGCCGATATTGCAAGGGCTTTTTTAAAAAAATTTTATATATGCACCAGATTTCTTGTAGCCCTTGTAAAATCAACGCAACCTTCCTCCGTAAGCGTCGCCATATCGCCGATTTTCACGCCGAAAGCCCCCGCGACCGACACCGCGCAGTTTACCGAGAGCGTCGCGCCCGCCCTAAGCTGCGCGCCGCTGTTCTGACCGAGCTCGGGCGGCTCGGACAGCTCCAGCCCTATCCCGTGCGCAAAATCCGCCGCGCAGTACTCGTCCATGCCCCATGCGTTCAGGGTGCTTTTGCAGACGCTGTCCGCGACCTTGCCGCCGACCCCCGCACGCAACGTCCGAAGTCCGTCCGCAATAGCGCAGGACACCGCATTGTAAGCATTTTCCATTCGCGGAGTAATCTCCCCCGCGGCAACCGTTCTGCACATCTCGGCGTAATACCCGTCGT
>CANRIQ010000021.1 GCA_947630655.1 uncultured Clostridia bacterium
ACAGCTGCTGATGATCCCGACGCAATGTTCGACCAGGTTATAATTTTCTTTGCCTCTTGGATTGGTCGTATCGGCTTAGTAGTTGCATTTGTAGGCGGTGTAATGTTTGGACTTGCAATTAAAAACGAAGATGCAGAGGCAAAAACTCGCGGACTTATGACAATGGTATCGGGATTTGTGGTTTTCGCGGTGACGAAAATGCTTAATCTGTTCGGTATCGAAGTTCCCCCGATGTAATCAAGGAAGAAGATCGCAAATGTGTGCTACATATAGCACACATTTGCGACATATCGAACTCGAACTCAAATGAAAGGAGATATGAATTTTGTTTGGGATACAATTATCAGTTATAAAAAGCATTTTAGATAGCTCAATCGACTCTCTAAATAAAGCACTGGCTGCAATTATATCATTGCTAACAAAAAGCAGTTGGATTACAGACATAACGTCATCATCACAAGTTGCTCCCATTATTGCTGCAATAAAAGGTATTGCTCTGACACTGTGTGCATTATTTTTCCTTATGGATTTTTTCTCGAAAACTATGAATTTGCAGTGGGTAAAATGGGAAAACATACTTATGTTTTTTATTAAAATGGTTTTCGCAAAAATTTTAATTGATAAAGCACCGGATATTTGTGAAATGATTTACAGCGGGTTTAATTCCGTTATAAACACGGCATACAGCAGAATAGGCACTCCTCAAATTATACCCGACAGTTGGAGTTTAGAGCAAAAATATATTGCATTTGGATTATCATCGGACGAAGCCTCAAAACTTACGGGAACAACATCGCTCGGAATATTTGATTTAACGCCTTTATTGATAAACGTTAAAGTTAACACAATGATGATGTTGTATGATATTATTATGGCAATATGTTTTGTAATAGTTCTTGGACGCTTTTTTGAACTTGTGGTATATACTATCATAGCGCCCGTACCTTTGGCAACATTTTGCTCTGACGGATTGCACGATATAGGCAAAGGATTTCTAAAATCCTATGTTGCAGTATCTATACAAGCACTTGTGCTTATTATTATGTTTATCGCATACACAGCAATTACGAATGAAGTTGCCGCTGTTTTTAATTCTTCGGGCAGTTTTTTTATGTTCGGAGGACTAATAAATATTCTTGCATTAGCACTTGGAGTTATGCAAAGCGGAAATTGGGCAAAACGAATATGCGGTGCGATTTAAGGGGGATACATAATGATTGAAATAAAAATTCCGAAAGAAATCAAAGACTATAAGGAAAAGTTCTTATTTGGACTTACAATAAGGCAGTTTATATTTTTAGTGGCAGCATTGGCAATATGCGTTCCGCTGTACATATTCGGGAAAAATTATCTCGGCGATGATGTAGTAAGTTGGCTGATAATCATTATAGCAATACCCATATTGGCGTTCGGCTTTTTCCGTTATGAGGGATTGCCTTTTGAAAAATTTGTAGCAATGATTTATCGGCAAAAATGGCAAGAACCACAAAAGCGCAAATATGTAGACTTGCCCGTATTTTATTACGTCCGCAACGAGATAATTGAAGATAAGATTGCGCATCAGCAGGAGCAAATCAGACGCGACAAGCGAAATAAGGAGAGTAAAAGAAATGGCAAAAATGAAAGACAATTCAGCGAGAGCGATTGATAAAAAGCGCATTGAAAAAGAAAAGCCGAAAAAACAGCCGAAAGAAAAACCCGAAAAGCGTAAAATATCCCGCACAACGCAAGACACAATTCCTTATGAACACGTTTGCGACAATTATATATTTCTGGTTTCAAAAAATCATTACTCGAAAACTTATGCGATAACAGATATTACATATACTGCCGCAGATGATGATACTCAGCAGCAGGTATTCTTCGCATACTGTGATTTACTCAACTCCTTTGACACATCAGATGATTTACAAATCACATTGCATAATAACATTGTCAACGACCGTGAATTTAAGGATTTAATACTATTAAAGCCTCAAGGTGACGGGTTTGACGTATACCGCGAAGAATACAACAATATGCTGCTCGATAAAATGCAGCAAGGACAAAACGGTATTACCACCAAAAAGTACATTACCATTACCGTTACCGCCGCCGATTTATCAATTGCAAAGCAAACGTTCTTAGCGCGTGAACTTAGTATGCGGTCTAATTTACAGCGCGTCGGGTGTGATATTACCCCGCTTAAAGCTAACGAACGTATCCGCATAATTGCGGATATTTTTCGCGGCGTAAATCAAGAAATACGCCCTATATCTTCTTCGGAGTTTTTGCGCGGTTCGGAAAAATCTTTATGCTGCCCCGATTACTTCGAGTTTAAAAAAGACTATTTCTTGTATAATGATAAATATGCAAGAATGATATATTTAAAATTTCTACCAAACAGTCTTTCCGACGACTTACTCACAAAATTGTGTGCAACGTCGCTGCCTATACTAATCACCGTTAATATCGAGCCTGTTGATCCTGCTGATGCTATAAAGCAAATCAAGCGACAAATCACGGCTATGAGGTCGGAGAAAATCCAAAAGGAGAAAAAAGCGTCACAACACGGAGTTTATACCGATGTAATCAATGAGGATTTGAAATTATCCTACGAGGAGGCTTTACAGCTTTTAGAGGATTTGCAGAGCAAGAACCAAAAGATGTTTTTACTCAACCTCGCGGTGATGATTACGGGAAATTCCTACGACGAATTGGATAATAACACTAATAAAATTGAGGCAGTTTTCCGCGAAAAAGTATGCACAACATCTCGCGCAATTTATCAGCAAGAAGACGCGCTTGCAAGCTGCTTACCTCTCGGAAACTGTCGTTTGCCCATACGCAGAACATTAGTTACCGAGAGTACAGCTGTATTTATGCCGTTTAACAGTAAAGAACTTTCGCAAAAAGGCGGAACATATTACGGACTAAATCAATCTACTAATAATCTTATCATCTTCAACAGGTATTCTCTCGTTAATGCCAACGGCTTTATTTTGGGCAGTTCCGGTACAGGCAAGTCGTTTGCCGCAAAGAGAGAAATTGTAAATAATTTTCTCGCGTCGAACGCCGATATAATAATCGTTGATCCGGAGCGCGAGTACACAAACCTTGCGCGTGCGCTTAAAGGCGAAGTTATCTGTATTTCCGAAAATTCGGAAAGTCATCTTAATCCTCTCGAAATCTCACACGAAGAATATTCGCGCGGCGAAGATGTCGTATCGTCAAAATACGATTTCTTCCTCTCGTTTTTTGAAACGATTATGGGAAAAGCGGGCATAAGTCCCGAACAGAAAACCATAATCGACAACTGCTTGCACGAGGTCTATCGAGAATTTCTACTCGGTCATACAAACGAAATGCCGACGCTTAAAGATTACTACGAAATCCTCCGCAAACAGACTTCCGAAGAGGCAAAACCGCTGTATATGTCTTTGGAACTATACGTCAATGGTTCAATGAAAGCGTTTTCGTATCCGTCAAATATAGATACCGACAATCGCATTGTAGTGTATGATATTAAGGATTTGGGAAAACAATTAAAGCCGCTTGGAATGATGGTAGTTTTGGAAAACCTTTGGGATAAAATTGTCAGCAACCGTGAGCGCGGCGTTAGAACGCTGATTTATATTGACGAGATTTATCTTCTTTTCAGAAATGAAGAAAGTGCAAACTTCCTCTATGAATTGTACAAACGTGCAAGAAAATGGGGCGGTGTTCCGACAGGAATTACACAAAACGTTGAGGATTTGCTCAAATCCGATACAGCAAGGTCAATGCTCGCTAACTCGGAATTTATACTTATGCTTAGTCAAGCGGCTAATGACCGCGATGAACTCGCACATATTCTCAAAATTCCCGACACACTTATGGGGTTCGTTACGGGTGCGCCTGCGGGTTCGGGTTTAATTTACTGCGGACTTAACGGCTCTCTGCCGTTTAAGGACGATTTTCCGACCGACACACAGCTGTATAAGCTGATGACGACAAAATTCGGTGAATAATGTATGAATGACGATATAAATAGGAAAGCACAAAAAACCGAGATACTTAATGGCGGTTCTGTGAAAAAGACTTTGACAAATAGAATAGAACGCCAAATTAAAGACGGTGTAAACACCAAAGATTTAAACAAGCCTAAAGATAATAAAAAGCAGGCTCAGAAGTTTAAAATACACAAGATTGCCGAGAAGAAAGCAAAACAGGAAATCAAATCCCCAACGCCGCGCGACATAAAACTTATGCCGAAAGGTAAGTTTTCTCAAGGCTCTGCACTGAAAGAAATAAAGCCGTCCACGCGAAAACTTTATTATGCCAGCGCGAAGAATAAAATCACAAAATTACGCAATATCAATATTGCGAAAAAAGGAAAATATTCCATTTTGTCAAGCGGATCAAAGGGCGTTTCGCCTACTAATGCTCAAAATATTGGCAGTTCCCCGCCTCCGAAATTTCCAAATGCCTTAAAAAAAGTTGTTACTTCCGCGTCGTCGGCTGTAACAAATACGGCAAAAAGCCGCACATTGCAGGAAGATAAAGACGGGAACACGGGAGTTGAGGGCGTTAAACTCGGCTTGCGTTCTGCCGATAAGGCTGTAAATCAAGCACGAACCATAAAAAATAGGGTTGACAGCACTGTCAGAACCGTCAGAAAATTCAGTAACCGTATATCACGAAGTACAACGACATCAGCCACAAAACGGACTTTAAAGACCTCAACGGCGGTAAGTAAGCAAGGAATTAAGACTGCTGCAAAAGCGTCGGCTAAAGCCGCTGTCAAAGGTGCAAAAACCGCAAAAGTTGCAGCGAAAGCAGTTAAAACAGCCGCACAATTAGCTGTTAAAGCTGCTAAAGCAGCGGCACAAGCTGTACAAAAATTAGTAAGTTTAATCGCCGAAACTGCTCCTTGGAGCTTAATTGTAATAGTTGTCATTATAGTAATAATACTGCTATTATATTTAATCAATACAATCATAGGCGGCGCAGCGGGATCTGTCGCAGGCGGCGGAGGTTGGATAGCAAACAGCAGTACCGTCACAGAACAGGATTTACATAATAATCTTGACAATTTGTACACAATGGCAGAGAATGCATTTGATGTAAAAGTTAAGACACCTTTGCAAACTGAAATTGACAACTTCTACAATGCGGACACGTCTGAACCATATTGTATGCTAAAATGTCAGAACACCTTATACTATCCCACCGTAAACAGCAGTACAGCTTTGGATAGTTATTTCAGTGATTACGACAATGAGTTCTTTACAAATATGGTCGCATTAGTGTATATACTTAAACGTCCGTCAAACGCAAATATTACATACGATAATATAAGTCAATCCGACTTTGAAACGCTGTTCGGCGATGTAGACAATAACACCTGTACATACGGTCAGACTGTCGTTTACAAAACAACAACCGAAGTGTATAATTGCACCTGTCCGGATGAAGATTGTCATTTTGAGTACAGAGATGATGACTGCGCTCAAATTTACGACACCGAAACTCACCAAATGCTCTATTATTGTAAAGGACATTTCTATTGTCCGAGCGATCACAAAAAACTACAAGTCAAGTTCTATAAAATAACAGATTATACAGGTAAATCGCTATCAGAGATCTACAGTTTTACAGCCGATGAAAGCAGTTTATTTGAAACTACAAAGGCAATGCTTCAAGGTATTTATAATAGTACATAACGACGAGGAGTGAATAACCGTGAATTTCAAAGACTATTGGTCGGGCAAAAACAAAAAGCAGCGTATTTTACTTGTTATTTTTATAATTCTTTTGGTGGTTTTTATTATCTTTTTCATAAAAGGTAATTTCATAGATGATAATGACAGCACAAGTTCGGCATTTCTTGATATAGATGATATTATAATTATTGTCGTTGCTTCGGCAGCGTACATATTTCTTAAAATACGAAGCAAGAGAGGAGGGTAAAAAATGACTATAGCGCAGAAATTAACAGCTCTGAACAAGAAGCTGGCTTCAAGAAAGAAAATGCTTGAAAAGAATGATGAAAGGATTGCCAAAGACAAGGCAAGAGGAAAGGCTTTGCACAAAGAGATAAACGAAATCGCAGAGGAGATCTCTCAGCTCGAAGTTAAAGCCTTATCCGAAACACTAAATACAAGCGGTATTACTGCCGCCGATGTTCAAAATGCGATTGTGGCGGGAATTATAAAGCCGTCATCAACAAATGAAAAAGACGGTGCTACATATAGCACCACAAAAGCGGAAAAAAAGGAGGATATGAATGAAGTTAGTGATAGCTGAAAAGCCGTCGGTGGCACGGGCGATAGTTCCCGTAGTCGGAGCATTTGACAAGAAAAACGGCTATACCGAGGGCGGCGGGTACATAGTATCGTGGTGTTTCGGGCATTTGGTTGGCTTGAAATTTCCGAACGATTACAACGCAAAGTGGACAGAAAAATGAAGTTTTGAACAACTCCCTATGGTACCCGACAATTGGGAGTTTACTATCAACAAAGACTGCGAGGAGCAATTCGGAATACTTAAATCGCTTCTTAACGACAACAACGTTGACGAGGTTATATGTGCTACGGACGCAGACCGCGAGGGCGAGTGCATATTCCGCTATGTATACAATCTTTCGGGCAGCACAAAACCCGTCAAACGCTTGTGGGTGTCCTCTCTCGAAGAAACAGCAATTAAAGACGGTCTTGCAAAAATGAAAGACGGATCTGATTACGACAATTTATTTTCAGCGGGATTTTGCCGCGCAAAAGCCGATTGGCTCGTCGGAATGAACGGCTCTCGGCTTTTTTCCTGTCGATACAGAAGTCTGCTAAATCTCGGACGCGTCCAAACGCCAACACTTGCAATGATAGTAAAACGCGACAATGACGTTAAGCATTTCGTCAAGCAGAAATATTTCACAGTTGAGTTAAACTGCGGGGCATTTACAGCGTCCTCGGAACGCATTGACGATGAGGGACGAGCAGACGAGATAATCGCTAAAATAAGCGGTAAAACGGCAACTGTTAAGGAGGTAAAAAAGGAAGTCAAGACGACAAATCCTCCGAAACTCTATGACCTTACGACTTTACAGCGCGACGCGAATAAGCAGTTTGGATATACAGCTAAACAAACGCTCGATTTTCTGCAAGCACTGTATGAGGCAAAGCTGTCTACATATCCGAGAACGGACAGTCAGTACCTTACGGACGATATGGAGCAGACAGCGACCGATGTTGTCGGAAAGATTTATTCGGCGTTCCCTGCTTTCGGATCAGCTCCTGCGACGGTCAATGTTGCTCGTGTTATTGATAACAAGAAAGTCACGGGACACCACGCAATAATTCCGACCGCAAAAATAGCCGAAGCAGATTTATCTGCCCTGCCCGCGGATCAGATAAACATCTTGAAACTTATCTCTGCAAGGCTTATTTTGGCAATTGGAGAACCGCACAAGTACGAAAGCGTAAAAGTCGGGATAATCTGCGAAAACACGGATTTTTCCGCAAGCGGAAAAACAGTTATTGAAAACGGTTGGAAAGCTGCTGAATTACTCGTCAAGGCAGAACTGAAAAACAAAAATACTGATGATGAAGAAAAGGACGAGGAAAAGAGCCTGCCCGATATATCGCAAGGTCAGACCTACGAAAATGTATCGGCTACAAAAGCCGAACATTGGACAAGTCCGCCAAAGCCCTACACCGAAGATACGTTGCTGTCCGCTATGGAACACGCAGGAGCTGAGGATTATGACGAGAACGCCGAGAAAAAAGGTTTAGGCACACCCGCGACAAGGGCAGCGACTATTGAGGGACTTGTAAAACACGGCTACGCAGAACGCAAGAAAAAGCAGATAGTTGCAACGGAAAAGGGCGTAAACCTTATAAACGTTGTTCCCGATGAGGTCAAATCGGCTCGGTTGACCGCCGAATGGGAAATGCAGCTTGAACGTGTCGCGCGCGGAGAATATAGCGCGGCGGATTTTATGAACGGCATTGAGGACTATATAAAAACGATTTGTCAAAAATACGGCTCAATAGACAGTTCAATATCCTTTGCCCCGCCGAAGATTTCCCTCGGCAAGTGTCCGAAGTGCGGCGGCAATGTCTACAAGTTCACAAAGGACGGAAAGACTGTTTACTATTGTGAAAATGCGTCCTCGAAAAAGGAAAATCCTTGTATTTTCCGTGTTTATGAGGACGATTACTTCTGGTCGTCCAAAGGCAAGAAGTTCACGGAAAGCGTCTTAAAATCGCTTTTAACAAAGGGAAAAGTTAAGGTCACGGGACTGAAAAGCGAAAAAACAGGCAAAACCTATGACGCTATCGTTTCTTTTTCAGATTGGACGGACAAGAACGGGAATACAAGAGTAGGCTTTAAAATGGAGTTTGACAATTCCACCAAGTCCAAAGGAGGCAAAAAATAATGTTTTTCTTTCGTGTCACACTTGCAAATTTTGACGATGAGAAAAAAGTGTTTTTTATGTTTCCCGACCAACAGGCTCTTGACGAGAACGGTACACCTCCGTTTTCGGAAAAGGACTTATGCTCTCACCAGATATTTAAAAGATTTGTAAAAGATACGAAAACAAGTATTGTTGACGTGTCATACATTCTTTTCAAAACAACCGCAAATGTATCAAGCAGCTTAAATGACGAGGAATATGAACAGCTTAAAAAGGATAATAAGCTGACTGAACTTGACAATAACGATATTAGTATAATTATAGGCAAGAAAAAATCTTCAAGCGGCAAAACATCAAGCAATATGTCTTTTTATCTTATAATTGCAGGAATGGCTCTGTTTGTCTTAATTTTACTTGCGGTTTCACTGTCAAATAAAACAGACGATGAAAGCGCCGAAGATACAAGCAGCAGTATTATTGAAGAAATATCATCTTCAGATATTTCAAGTTTAGGAGGTTAATATGTACAACAAGGTTATTTTAATGGGGCGTATCGTCAATGACTTAGAACTTAAAGTATCTCCGCAGGGAGTGGCTTTATGTTCTTTTCGGATTGCGGTTGAGCGCGATTATGCTAAGAAAGGCGAAGAACGCGAAACTGACTTTTTCAACGTAACCGCTTGGCGTAATACTGCCGATTTTATTTGTAAATATTTCCAAAAAGGGCAGCTTATACATATTGACGGTTCGCTCCGTACTCGGCAGTATACCGACAAGAACGGAAATCCCGCAACTTGGTACGAAATAGTCACTCAAAATGTTTCGTTTACGGGTGACAGAGGTAAAACGCAAAGCGGTGAACTTCCAGAACCGCCCGTTCCCGAAAGCACGACAAGTGCGGCTGAAGAATACTTCCTCGGCAGTGACGACGATTCTCCCTACCCGTTTTAATCAATTTTTCAGTAAACATCAGTTTGCCCTTGACTTTCGGGGAGAAGTGATGTATAATATAAGCAAGGAAAGTCATTTTAAGTGAGGTGATACCGATGGACGAATTGATTTCTCCAAAGCTAGATATAGTATTTAAGAAGATGTTCGGGGATGTGAATAACGCTGATATGTTGAATAGCTTAATCAGTGCTTATCTGAACGTCGATATAGGCGGCGAGTTCAATCTCTCAAACTCTGAGATTACGACTGAGGTTTTGGAGCAAAAATTTGCACGTCTGGATCTTCATATCACTACCGCCAAAAGTGAGATAGACATTGAGGTTCAGGTGCTTAATTCTCGTGATTACGCCGAAAGATGTCTTTACTACTGGGCATCGCTGTATAATTCGTCAATACTTCGCGGGCATAATTACGGTACAGCAAAACAAGCTTTAACATTGAATATCCTTGACTTCAAGATGTTCAAATGCGAGGATTTCAACACGAATTTTACTTTTTATGATCCAAAGAACAAAATAACGCTTAGTGATAAAGCACAGATTTCTTTTATTGAACTGCCGAAGATACGCAAAATCACACGAGAACAGATAAAGAATGACGAGCGCATTGCGTGGGCAGTGTTCTTCAATGCTAAAACGAAGGAGGAGTTAGATATGTTAAGTGAAACTACAAAAAACGTTGGAGTACAAAAAGCAGTAGCTGTTATTAAAGAACTTAGCGCTGATGAAAAAATACGCGAGGCGGCACGAAAAAGAGAGGAGGCTCTCTTTAATGAGCGCAGTATAATGCAAGCAGAGCGTGAACAGGGCAGAGCCGAGGAAAGAGCCAAGCGCGAAACAGAAATGGCAGCGATTTCCAAAGCTATGCGTGAAAGCGGAATGACCGAGGAACAGATAAACTCAATATTAAATGGGCAGCCTTTCAAAACGGATACTCAGAATATAAAGCCGCAAAAACACATCAAAAGATAATAATACAGTCCTAATTGAATAACTTTATCCCCACCGAAACGGTGGGGATTTTTGTGTATTTTGTGCTATATGTAGCACCGATTTGTAAGGCGGGTAACAGCGATGAAACGATTTTTCAAAACCCACAGAGGATTTATCATAATTATTGCGATGACAGTTTCAATTATACTCCCGTTTGCAATTGTAAATATATTTGAGGCAGTAATACAAACGGATAACGGACTTCTGATTATCTCTTTTGCTGGCGGAGCAGTTCTGATTGAATTATTAAGTGTCATTATGTTCTTTGCAAACTTCTTTATTTGGCTGATTGAGAGATATAATGGAAATGCAAAAAAGAAATAAAAAACTTATACTGACCTATTGAAAACACATAGAAAGAGGTAAATAATGGAACAGAACGGATTATATAGCGTAAATCAAAACGGCGAAATTAGATATTATATGACAGACAAACCCATAAATGACTTGATACAGACTGCACAAAACAATAACCGCGCATTTATTGAACTTGGAGAATTGGGCGACCGTATCAGCGAACCGAATTTCGCTGAAATTGAACAAGGCAGCCGCGTAAACTACTCAATATACTTTGACCTTGACTACAAAAACGCAAGGATATATTTGATTAACGGCGGCAAGGGCGGCATAATTGATCCCGAAAGAAACTATAAAAACACTTCTATGGTTGAATATCGTTTGGACAACGATGACAATTTATGTGTAATTGATGCTGATACCGCAGTCGGAATGGTTGAACACGGCTTTAGCGTTTATATGGACGGCACAGACAGGCAGATAACCTACGAACAAATCTTTAACACGTTCGATTACACGGACTTAGAACTAGAACAGCACAGTTTTTTTGCGCTACGTTCTGAGTTTGAACAAAACGGAGAGTTGGAAACGCTAACCGATGATATTGACCGACTGAATGACGAGGTTTTGTCCAAAGACTCCACATATTCCATTGATGACTATGCCAAAGATTTGAATAATATGGGAGATAGCTCTTATAGGTGGAGAGATGGGCGCAGTGAATGGCAGAACATCTGTGACAGCATTTTGTCGGGCAGCACAGAATATATTCACCTTTGGCTTAACGACATATCAAATAACTTTGAGGTCGAACAGATTGCTGAACGGCTTAAAAGTTATGAGGACAGGTATCAGCGCGAGCGCGATACGATAAATCACGATAAAAACGCTGTCCCAACGGCAATACGGGGAGAAAGCAGAGGTAATACTATGGCAGAACACAACACTAAAATGGAAGTTTCCTCAATGGTAAGCCTTGAGGGAGGTAAGGCAAAGGCAGTCGCAACAGTTTTAATAAACGACGAATTTGCGCTCAAAGGAATAAAGGTATTTGAAAGCGACAAAGGATTGTTTGTCGCAATGCCCTCTCGCAAAATCGACGGCGAATACGCCGATGTATGCTTTCCTATTACATCAGATGCGAGAGAACAGCTTAATAAAGTTGTTCTTGAACAATATGATGATATGTTGGCAAAGGGAATGGAGAAATACCAAGCTGAAAAGAATAATCCTCCCGAAAAAGGCTTGTCAGACATAACCGTATCGCTACACCGCGTAAACGACGAGCATACCAAAGCGACAGGGCAAATTGTCATTGACAACTGCATTGTCGTATCTGGCGTAAAGGTTAAACACGGCACAAATTCCGAGGGCATAGAAAAGGACTTTGTTTCTATGCCGCAGTATCAGACACAAACAGGCGAATACAATCAATACGCAAATCCTATTACCAAAGACTGCTACGAGAAAATAAATAACGCTGTTCTAAACGCATACGAAAAACTCGAAAAGACGGAGTACAGAGGCGCAAAATTTTCCGAACTTGGCGATAAAGCCGATGTGTCAACACAGTACTGCTTAAATCCCAAATATGCGGAAAAGGTAATGGATGCGCTCGACAAGCAGGGCATAAAATATTTTGCTAAATCATACGAGGGCAAAACGTCAATTTCCGTCAACAATGCCGACCGTCAGACGTTAGATAAAACTCAAAAAGATGTAACGGCGTCGCTTAAACAAGCAAAAGAAAAAACCGCCGACAAACCCGAACATAAGCCAAAAGCTAAAACCCATTAAGTTTTTATATCCGTCATAATGCAAAAGTAACTGCAACACTTTGTACCTGTAATTATATGCTTTGTGCAGAGGTTATTGCAACACTTTTCTGCTTTGTGTTGCATTTACTTTTGCATTTGACGGAAATTTTTTTATCTTTTTCATTTTTATATTGACTTTTCAGCTTTAATGTGTTAAAATACATAAGGAGGAAATATGCACAATCAAGCTAAATATCTCAGACTGAAAGAGGAATTTGAAAAGCAATGCCGAGAACTTGTCCAAAATCCCGAAAAATTTGCGGAATATCTGCGGTTCAGCGGAAGATTTTACAAACTGCCGCCGTCGCATACAATGGCAATAATGGCAGCAAATCCAAACTCGACAATGGTTGCCGACTATGATACTTGGCAGAAATATCATCGGCAAGTAATGCGCGGTTCTCACGGCATTCCCGTGGCAGCGGGAGGAAAAATCGGATACTACTTCGACATTTCCTCAACAACGGGAAAATCTGTACCGTATCAATGGTCTTTGAGCAAAGAAACAGCAACAAAATTTATCGAACATTATAATGCTGTTTCGGGAAAACAATCGCGAACTTTTTCGGGGTGTATTGACCGAATGTCTAACGAAGCAGCAGATAATATTGCAGAAAAAGCTGCAAAAGACCTCGACATACCGAAAGAAAATTTCTATAAATTCAAATCATCTTTCGCTTCTATTATATGTCATAACGTTGCCGCACGGTGCGAATGGGGCGGTAGTTATAAGTATAAAAGCAATCCGCTTGACTTATCGGCTTTGAAAATGATAAAACCCGAAGATGCGGTAATGTATATTGAATTTGTGCAAATGACCTCCAAAACGGTTTTATTGCAAATGGAAAAGGAAATCAACATCATAAATGCTGAAAGGAGTATTGAAAATGAACGAGCAAGACGAAATCAAACAGATCTGGTGCGAGGAGGACAAGATGTTCTACCCCGAATACAAGACGGAGAACGGAAGAACGTACAGACTTCACCCGAAATGGTTCGTGTATCTGGAGGAGTTTCAGCCGACACCCGAACAGGAGGAACTGATGAAAGAACCGATAGGACGTTGGGGCAGGCAGTGGCGGAAGTTTATGGAGGAAACGTATCCCGAACAGGCGGAACAGATGAAAGACTTCGGTCTGGATTGGGAGTTGATACCCCGCAGGATAGACAAGCAGGCGCAGGAACTGTACGACATAGTGAGGGCGGAATATCAGCAGAGAACCCCTCGCCCGACAACGTTCTCGGAAATATCCGAATGGGAGGAAACATTCCGAATGATGTGGATACATCGCGTGGAAACGGAACTGATATATCTGCCGTGGGAGGAAGAAGAGATTTCGACAGATCCGAGTTCGGACAAATACCCGTTCTGAACGAAGAAGATAATTCTCACAAAGAGCAAAAAGCGGAGGTTAATTCCCCCGCTTTTTCTGTTGAAAATCTTCCGACAATTACTTGTGTATGGAGCGAAAGCAGCGTATTTGAGGACGGTAAGACCTATTCCGTATACGAGTTTGACCGTTTAATGAAACAAGCTGATGATGAGCGTGTTGCGGGAACAAAAGCTGCCATTGAAAAATACGGCTCGTTTGACAATTGGTATAACTCTAATGATGAGGATTTCATCAATTATATGGGGTATGACAAGGTGAAATTCACTTTAAATTTGCCAAACGGAACATCATTTACCGAACGGCAGGACATTGGTGACGGTTATGGCGGCGTTATTGATTTTCTGTCGCAATATTCTCAAAAGTACGGTGCAATCATACCATTACTTGAACAAGCGCGTATAGCGACAGAGCCAAAAACAGAAAGCGAGAAGCCGCTTGAATTACCCGACAATATAGACAAATTTTATATCAACAAAGAAAACGAAAGCGTAACTTGGGTATATTTTAACCCAGACAGCGACAACGGCGGGCAACTTGTATATAATCACTTTACATTCGATCAGCTTTTTGAAAACCTTTTAAGAGATGATGTAGCCGAGGCTCTGACACAAGTTGCCAAAACGGAACTTGTGGACATTGACGATCCCTCTTTTAAAGATTGCGCAAAGGAATTCCTTTCAGACAACGAGGATTTTTCTTTCAGCGGTGAATGGGACAGGAACAGGCTCTCTGCTCTCGTTGAACCACGATATGGCATTTTTCAATTAAAGAGTGATGAGAAACTGCGTGATTATCGCTTTGTGTCTGCCGACACATTGAAAAAGCACAGTCTTTATGTTGACCGTGAAAACTATAACGGGGTTTATCGCGGAAGATTGAAAGAAAGTGAAACGCTTGAAGATATTTATCAGCGTTTCAATATCGACCAACCGGAAGATTTCCGAGGACATTCTCTCTCGGTTAGCGACATTATCTGCATTAAGAACAACGGCACAACCACCGCCTACTATGTTGACAAAGTAGGATTTACAAAAGTACCCGACTTTATGCTTGACCGAGAGGAACGCAAGGCAAGGCGCACTCTGACCGACAATCTGACTTTGTTGGCAGAAAATCAGCTTGCAAGTGATGAAATGGACGATTTGGGCGATAAACTCTTTGATTATGATAATGCCCCGAAATACAGCGGTTTGAGCAACTCTTGGAAAATCGGTGCAGGACTTAGTGCAGACGATTTTGAAAATCTTACTTCCCGATATAACAACGGCGAGGATATTCGCGCAGAACTTGCACAGAAAATTTACGGAAATATGTCGCATATTGAATTTTTCGAGTTTTCCCCTGCCGACGGTATAGGTCGTATTGATATATCTACCCAAAAAACCGACAGCGGAATGACTTTCCGTACCAAAGGCGGCTTTGAGATTACACATAGTTGGGAAACACTCGGCGACGCATTGATAACCGCCGCACGTCAAGAGTTTGACCGCCACGAAGAACTTGACAGATATGATAGACAACAGAGAGAACAGGATAATATTGGCGAACAACTAACTCTTGGAGCAACAACCACCGAAACCAACGTCATTGACGATTTCAAGTCGAAAACCGTCGAGATGTTCGCCCCTGTCAACGGCTTAAACGTTATTCCAAGCGATATACAAGCACTTCACAAAATAACTCCAAGAAAGAGTGTGCTTAATTTTACCGACGAGGAATTTTCCTCTACATCAGCTTTTCTTAAACAGTTCAATCAAACTCTTTCCAAAAAATCACCTTATTACAGAGCAATCATCGGCGATTGGAGAGAGAACGAAACGACAACTGTTCCCATAATAGATGTTGAGGATAGAAACGCAACCTTTAATTCGGTTCGTGATGATATAAAAGCAAAAGTAATTTTTCGCGGAACGGAGATAAACAATGATACTGGCTGGACTATTCAAGTCGGAAGAAGTGGTGTAGAAGATACTGTTTCATATGGTAAATTCAACTCTGATACCGTAATTTATAATGCTTTATATCACATTGACGACATTGTTAAAAACGGCGTGCTGTTGGATACTGTTACAGCTGAGCGAAATAATAAAAACAAAGCATATAACACCGAATTTATGCACAAGATGTACGGCGTTTTCAGATTTAATAGTGAATGTTATCTTGCCAAACTGACTGTCGAAGAGTTCCCCGACGCGAAACTCCAACCATTAAGACGGCTATACAATTTGCAGAACATAAAAATAGAACCGTTAAGAACACGAGGTTTCGATGAAAAACATCTACGCCAGTCCATTCTTAACGGCTCTACTGTAAGTATAACACAATTATTTAAAATTGTCAAGACATTTGACAAAGATTTTTATATAAATCATCGAATTTCAGAACAAAAGCGTGATTTGTCAGAGCAGGAACTTATTTCCGAACGCAAGTCTGAAAAGGAACAAATCATCCAAGACATAGAAAAATCAAAAGATGCGCAATTAAAGCTGAAAGACATGGTGATAACACTTACCCCGCGTTCAGAGCGCGAAGTACAGCGCACGGAAATTTCCGCTGAAACTGCCGAAAAACACGATTTTACCATTACAGATGAACATCTCGGCGAGGGCGGTCAGAAGTCGAAATACGCGGCGAATATCGCGGCTATAAAGGTACTGAAAGCTGTTGAAAGCGAGAACCGCCTTGCAACTCCCGCCGAACAGGAAACGCTCTCAAAATATGTAGGTTGGGGCGGTATTCCGCAGGCGTTTGACGAGAATAATCAGCAGTGGAAAAATGAATACATCGAACTTAAAAAACTGCTGACAGACGAAGAATACACCTCTGCCAGAGCCTCGACACCTAACGCACACTATACTTCTCCCGAAGTAATTAAAGCGATTTACAAAGGCTTGGAAAATCTCGGCTTTGAGGGCGGCAACGTCTTAGAGCCTGCAATGGGTGTCGGGAACTTTTTCGGCGTTATGCCCGAAAAAATCCGCACAAACAGCACACTTTTCTTTTCAATTATAAAAAAATTTTTGGAAAACACTTGACAAATCAACAATAGTCGTGTATAATAAAGGAGTAAGGTGATATTGTTGTTGTACAAACATACTTACGGCGGTTTCCTTGCCGCGCAAAAATGGGAGCGATAAAAGATGGGAGCCCTACCAGTATA
>CANRIQ010000022.1 GCA_947630655.1 uncultured Clostridia bacterium
GGATATGTTGTCGGAATGACGATATTCGGAAGTCTTGAGGGAACAATGTTCGGAAGAACCATGAATATGCTGTTCCCGAATTTGGGCATACCTATGCCGATTTACGGTATTGTACTTATGGCGGTCATTGTCCTTGCAAATTGCCGAGGAGTCGATATGTTTGCAAAGGTGCAGAATGTCGTGGCATATTCGCTGATAATCTCGCTGATTTTAATGGGACTGGTAGGCTGTTTTCATCTCGGTCAGGGGGAAATTATCGAACAGGACACGGGATTTAACGCCTCCTTCGGCGAAATTATGGGACTTGTGGGAACAGCGTTTTATATGTTTGTCGGCTGTGAATTTGTTGTGCCGTTAAGTCCGTTTGCAAAAAAACCGCACATAACCATTCCTCTTGGTATGATCGGAAGTCTTGCGGTTGTTTTTATAATGCAGCTGTTCTGCGTTTTCGGATTTTCAAATTATGTTTCGTTTGCGGATCTGGGAACAAGCGAGTCGCCGCATATGCTGTACGGCGTGGCGGTACTCGGCGAATTTGGGCGGTACTGGATGGGAGTAGTGTCAATTTTGGCAGTAATAAGCACGGCAAATACTGTTGTAAACTCTATTTCCTATCTTCTTTCGGGAATGTCGCGGATAAATCTTGTTCCCGAAATTTTCGGCAGGAAAAACAAAAAAGGCGCGCCGTACATAGGGATAATTACAATAGGCACAGCGATGACGGTTTTGGTAGTATTAAGCCTTGTGGCGTCCGATTTGCTGAACTTTTTCCTGAAAGTTGCAAGCGTTTTCTGGATAATCGTGTATCTTGTACTTCACGTTGACGTTATCATTCTGCGTTTTCGTATGCCGAAAGTGCCAAGGACATTTAAAGTACCGCTTGGAATTGTCATACCGATACTCGGAATAATAGGCGACATTTATATGATTTACGGAATTGACAGCAACCCTGAGGTTCGGAACAACGTATTTATCGCCTGCGGAGTGATGTTTGTGGTGCTAACGATATACTCGCTTTTCTGGGTGAAGAAAGTTATGAAAAAGCCACTGTTCGAGCCTGTTCCGATAAAGGACGTTATGGCAATGGAAAACGAACGGTATTACAAATATCATAAAAGATGATACAGCAAAAGCGCGGTTTGATAAAAACCGCGCTTTTTGTTATTTAACATTCAATCTCGCCCCGTCAAGAAACGCAATGCTCTTTGAAAAGCGGTGAATGCCGTGGGAATTTTCGCGGTACATAAGCAGTCTTTCCAGCCCGAAACCTATACCTACCCATGTTGAATTTATCCCCCAACGGGCGTCAAGCGGGTGCGGACCCATTGACGTTGAGGCAAGCTCCAAGCCGTCCTTTCCGACAAAATCAAGCCCCTCCCCGTAAACCACGGAATTTTCCGAAATCATATCGTACTCGTCAATTCCCGCCGCCGAAAGAACGGCTTTTCCGAATTGTTTCAGATGTTCGCTGCGTTCATTTTCAGCAAGCCCCCACTCCACAAGGTTCAGCATCGTAAATTCTTTCAGGTGAGAGCGCCCCTCGGTTTCCCTGCGAAAACAGCTACCTATCTCAAATATCCTGAGCGGTTTTCCCGTGGTTATCTTCAAGAGGTCTTTTGATACGCTGTACAAATTCGGCGCAAGCATTGGTCTTAGGCATTTGTTTTTGTCAACTTTGAAAACCTGCTCGGAAAGCGGGTTTGAGCTGTCTATAGTCATACGTTCGAGAAACTTGTCGGAAATAATTATCGGAGTTGTCACCTGAGTAAAACCTAACTTACAAAGTGCGTCCGATAATGTATATTCAAGTGCGCAAAGTTCGGGTCTGTGCTTAGTGTTCAGCAAATCGAGCAGATGTTCCTTGTTTTCGCGCGAAAGGCGTTTTTCGGTTTCCTGAAAGTATTTGTCGCGGTCTTCGCTTGTGCTGAAAGCAGGCGTATTTTCAACGTCCGCGCCAAGTTCCGAAAGGCGGTTTTGCTGAGTTTCGGAAAGCTTAAATTTATCGTTCATAATTCACCTCACACAATATGCTTTTTTGAATTTGTGAATACCGTCGCGGAATACTTTTCGAGTTTCCAGGACGGGATTTTGCATTTCGGGCAGGGCTCTTTGCAAAATCGGTTTCTGAGCCACCTAGCGCTGCGGCTGTTTTTGGAATTTCGGCAGGTGAAAACCAGCCCGCAATGGGTGGTTATCGTCAGCATATCCTGCGTTTTTACAACCGACTTCACCCCGTGAAGCATCCCCGACCGCGACGCCCACAGCTTTACTTTGTCGACAAGCGCAAACAATGTCTGACGTTTGAAAATATAACGCTTTTCCAAGTTCCTCACCCCATTCTGCTTATGCAATCGTAGTACATGGCGATAGTTCCGAGTTCCAAAGGATTGTGTATAAGCGTGACGTGTTTTACGGCTTTCGGCGTAAGGCTTAACGGCATTCCCGGAACGGAATACACGGCGTTTTCGCAAACGTCATTTTCGGAAATCCAGTCCCCGACAGGCGTTGCGTCAAGGACAAACCGATAATTTTGAAGGTTTGGCAACTCGCATAATACCGCAATATTTTTGCTTTCAAGCCGACGTGATTTTTCTAAAGCGGGATCGTATACTTCAACTTTCGCGCCGTTGCTGCTAAGATACCCGCAAGCTGCCGCGCCGACAGGTCCAGCACCCAGAACAAGCACGGTTTTTCCGCTGCAATTTGCCGCGCTGTTTAACGCCGCCGCGAACGCTGTTCCCGTGGCATAACCATTGTCGGAGCAAACGCGCGAAGTTGTTGAAAATGCGGCATAAGCGTTGTCGTCCGCCGCAAAAATCAACTCCGCATTTTTAAGAAATGCCTCCTGAAAACCGAACACATCTGTTTGCGCGGTTACAAATGCGTCTGCGCCGATGTGCCTTAAAATATCGCATACCGACGCGGAAAAACGCTCTATCGTCCCCAGACCGCTCGTTATCGGAACAACCGCGGTTTTAAGGCTTTCGGGCTTTGTTATGCCGAAAATTTCTCGGCACAACTCGTCCATTGTTTTCCCCGTCTGACCTTTAAAAATTTCGTCATATTCGGCGATATTACGGCTGATATTCTTTATATCGCTGGGCAGAAGTCTTGACATATTTTTCTCCTTTCGTCAATCGGAAATTACGGGAATATTGAATTTTTCCGAGATAAGTTTAAGCGAACGGATTCTTTTATTTTCAGCCTCGGAAATGCTGTCAGCGAAAAAAATCATTATCGCGCAGAAATCGCTTGTTCCGCGGTAGTTTGAAACTGCTTCGTCCGCGCCGAAAAAACCGTTTATAATATGAAGTTTTCCGCAGTCTGACATGATATGTTCTCCAAGAATTTCAATACCGCGCGAAGTTGATTTTATCTGACAGTAACAGCAAAATTTACTCCTTATTTGGGTTTCATCAGAACTGCCGAAAACCTTCATCTCCGCAAGCCATTTCACCATATTAAACCCGCTTGCATGGTACACCGAAATGGGCGTCTGACTTGGAAGCCTTGCGTCAATTTCAAGTATCTTCAGCACGCCGTTGTGAGAAATAACTTCAATATCGAAAATCCCCTCGCAATGAAGCGCGCTGTCAAGTTTTTCGGCAATTTTCATCATTTGCGCGGTTTCGTTTTCGGAAATTTCGGCGGGCGCGATAATCTCTTTGCAGTCATAATTTTTATCGACAACTACTTCGGTTATCATAGGGAAAATCGTCTTTCCGTTTGCCCTCAAAACTTCAAGCGAATATGATTTTCCCGAAAGATATTCGCCGATTATCGGGGTATGCCCGCCGTATTTTTCGAGAACATTTTCGAGTTCGGTTTTGTTCTCCGCTTTGAAAACCATTTTGCTTCCGCTCAGGTCGTCGGGCTTTATAATCACTGGGAAACCGCATTCGGGGTATTTTTGCGGGACAGGAATTTTAAGCGTTCCGAAAAGTCTATCCGAGCATAATTTTGATGATGAAACAGCATAGGCGCGCTTGTCAAAAATCACGGGCGTATCGGTGATTTTCCCGTATTGCAAAAGCTTTTCACAGACTTCCATGTTTTCGACTGCCGGCAAAACAGCATCATTTTCCATAAAAAGTTTTGTCATAATTTCGCTGTCGAAAAAATCACAGCGCACAAACCTGTCTGCAAGTCCAACAGCGCAGGCATTTTCGTCCCTGTCAACCGCTGTCGTGAAAAATCCCGCTTTTTTAGCAAGATAAACCGCCTCAACTCCCTGAAGCCTGCAGCCGATTATCAGAATATTCATACCTTAATTCCTCAATTGTTTCTCTGTATTTCTGCGGAGTTGAAATTTTCAGCCCGCATTTTAATATCGTGTCGGAAATTCCCGAAACCGTGCGGTGCCCGTCGTCAATGTCAAGCTCCGACTGCGCAACACCCGCTAATCCCTCATTCGGCGGGATAATTGACGTCACGACATTCGCGCCAGCCATAAGCCTCTGTTCCAGTCCCGAAATCCCGTCAACGTCAAGCGACGCGGGGATAAGCTTGTTGGGGAACAACAACCGCATTACCGCAATATCCAGCAGTTCTCCCGAAAAATCGGGAATTTTCTGCGTTTCCATAGGCGTGTTTTTCTGCGAAACAAACGTCATTACGCGCACCTGCGAAGCCGAAAGCCTTTGCATTTCTCTGAACGAATGTACCTTGTCGTCAGCCGTTTCGCCGACTCCCGTAAGCAGTCCTTCCTCAATCAGCATTCCCGATAATTTCGCGGTTTTCTTGCAGTTCATGCGCTCGTCATAGCTTTGCCCAACGCGCAGTTTTCTGAACAATTCCCGCGAATGTGTTTCCTGATAAAGCGCGTACCAGTCTGCTTCCGCGTTTGCAAGTTCCTTGATTTGCCCGTCGGAAAGCACTCCCGGAGATACCATAACAGCAAGACGCGTTTTTGCTTTGACTTCTTTTACGATATTTACAAGTTCTTCAAAATGCTCGTGAAAATACCTGTCCTCACCCATTGTAAGGTCGATTAAATGCACTCCTGAATTTGCAAGCCTCACAGCCGCGTTTATAATTTCCTCGGCTGACTTTCGGTATCTCGGAGAAACGCCGTTGTTCCTGCGGTAAAAGCAGAAATTGCAGTTGTTTTTGCAAAACGTGCTGAAATACACAAAGCCGTAAAGGAAAACCTTGTTTCCGAAATACCGCTCACGGACTTTTCTCGCAAGAGCGAAGATTTTTTCGCGTTCATTTTGGTTAGCGTTAAGCAATATTTTTATATCCCCGTCAGAAAGAGGGATTTTGCTTTCGTATTTTTTCAAAACCTTGTCAACCATTTTTCCACACTCCTATTTTCATTGCTTTCGCAAATCTTGTCTGAAATTCGCTGTCCGTTGCTGTTTCCACGAATATCACCTCACGGGCAAGCTTTTCCGCTTCCGCCCGCTTTTCAACGCTCAACAGCGCGTATCTTGCGCCGACGCCTGCGGCGTTTCCCACAGCGGTGATTATGTCGGCATTGTCAAACGGCAGCATTCCCATAGCAACAACAGATTTCGGGTCGATAAAACTTCCGAACGCTCCCGCTAAAACCACCCTTTTCGGGAAAGGCATTCCGCTTTTTTCAATGATAAGTTCCGCTCCCGTGCAAAGCGCGGATTTCGCAAGCTGAACGGCTCTGATATCCTTAGAAGTTACTACAATATCCCGCTCGTTTTCGTTCTGAGCAAAGTACAGAACATATTCGGGCTTGTTGTCCTGACCTAAGCGTATACGCGGATTGCCGTCAATATCCGCGAATTTCCCGCTCGGCAGAATTATTCCCACAAGCGCCATCTGAGCTATTGCGTCAATTATCCCCGAACCGCATATACCGACGGGTTTCCCGCCGCCGATAACGCTGAATGTCGGCACAAGCGTTTTCTTGTCAATCGAAATATGCTCTATTGCGCCGTTCGCCGCACGCATTCCGCACTTGATATGCGCGCCCTCAAGTGCAGGTCCCGTAGCGCAGGACGTGACGTAAATCTTGTCCTTACAGCCGAACGCAATTTCGCTGTTTGTGCCGATATCCACCACAAGTTCGGGTTCGGTTTTTTCGTAAAGTTCCTCTGCAACCAGCACGGCAACGTTGTCCGCTCCGATAAATCCCGCCTCGCTCGGCAAAAAGCAGACGTTCGCGCCGTCCATAAGCTGAAGTCCGACGTCGCTTGCCCTTACGTCAACGCTCTGCGAAATCACCGCCGCGAATGGGGAAACTCCTATTGTCGCAGGCGAAATTCCGAGCGCGATATGCTGCATAACAGTGTTGCCCGCGAAAACCGCTTCTGCGATTTGGCTCGGCTCTATTTCGGCATTTTCGCACATTTCTTTTACAAGCGACATAATCCCGTCAACGAGAGCGCTGTGCATTTCGCAAAGCCCGTTTTCGTTCATCATTGAATACGAAACGCGCGCCAGAACATCATCTCCATAGCGCACCTGCGGGTTCATCATTGACGCGGAGGACACGGTATCTCCTGTTTCAAGGTCAAGCAGAAACGCCGCGAGAGTTGTCGTTCCGATATCGACTGCAATCCCGAAAATTCTGACGTTCGCCCTCGGAAAAACGCCGATTATCCTCTTTCCTTTCCTCACCGCCGCCGTTATGGTGTTTCTCCCTTTTTTACCGGCAGCGGGCAGGCTTTTGAGTGCGTTATAATCAATCTCCGGCTTTTCGGAAAATGCCTTTTGTTTTTCAAGTTCACGGCAGAGCCTTGTAAATTCATCAGTGCAGTTTTCGAGAGTCGCATTCGGCAGCGTCACTGTAAACGCCTTTACAGCCGGGTTTGGTTTGAGTTTTCGGCTCTTTCCCTCGGACAGAACCACCTGATTAAAAACGCGGTTTTCGAGCAGTATTTCTGCCGTTATGTTGCCGTAAATTTTCGTAAGGCAGGCAAGGCGCATACCGCTGTCAATTTCACTTTGAGAGAAAATTTTCCGTTCCTTTTCGGTAATTTCGGAAACGTTTTCCATTCCCTTTGCAATCCGCATCACACACCGCCCGCACTTTCCCGCCCTCCGCAGTCCGAAGCTAAATTTTCCCCGCACTGCCTTGCAATATCCAGGAGATTATCTCCCGCTTCGGCGTTTTCGCAGACAATCTCCGATGGCTCAAATTCTACCTTAAACATAATTCCTCCAAAAACATATTTCCTCCAAAAAATAATAAAGGGAGAAACGCTAAGTTTCTCCCTTGTGATGAATAAGCTGTTTGGCGAAGAGTTCCGGTGCTGCCCCCGACTGTACGGATTTAGGGTCCGCATGATCACTTCGATCCACCCTCCGCGATTTGCCCGACTGCCGTTTAAAGCTGTCGGGCAGGAGCGGTGAAACTGCCGAACAAAACGAATTTAGGACTGCCCTGAGCCGAAAACGCCGTATTTTGACAGCAATTGCCCGCTTTAATTTCACTTATTCCAATAAGTAAGACCAAGTTCTGTAAGGATCTTGACCGCTTCGTTGTAAACCTCGATATATTCGTCAGTCGGAACAAGCTTTACAACATCATAGCACTCCGAAAACGTCTTGCCCGCAGGCGCGGTTTTATAGTCTTTCTCGTACATTCCTACAAGTTTGTCGAGAATAACGTTTACCTCGTGCAAATCCATTCCCGCAACAGCGTGAGCCGCCTCGCCCATCATTCTCGCTTCCATGGCGGTAAACTGGTCGGTATAAACGCCCTTTCTGGAGGCTACGCCGGACAGTATCTCGCGTCCGCTTATGGTGTCGGTAATTGCCTGCGCTGCAGTTTCAAGCAGGCACATTACCGTGCAAGGTCCTGCAAGCGTATAATACTGATTGCCGAGAATAAGGTGAGTGTTCTCCTCTATTGCACGCGCCGCGTGACCTGCAACCGCAAGCGCCTCGCGAGCGGTCGTTATGCCCCAGCGAACGTGAACAGGTCCGTCAAGATGCCAAGAACCCTGCATCATAACAAAGGAGTTTAAAGTTGTCGCAACGTCAACTATCGCGGTTTCCTCCAGACCTCCGGCATACCCGCCGAAAATCGGCATCTGCTCAACCATAACACAGCTTCCGCTCAACGCATAATGTGCGCCCTGGCACAATGCGTTGATGTCAATCTTAAGTTCGTTGAGCTGAGATACCTCGTGAGAATCGCTTGTTCTCATTCCGCCCGGAAAATCCGCTTCGATAACGCCTGCGGCACTAAGAGAAGTTTCGTTCCCCTAGAGGCCCATACCCGCTCTGCCTGCTCTGCACTGCGCCTCGCGCACCTGCAAAGCTTCAGAACGTACAGCCATAAGTTCCCAGGGAGAACCGGGAGTAGGATCTTTGCCCATAACCGTCTGCAATACGCCGTCAACTATCGTATCGACAATAGGCTCCTGCGCATATGCCTGATGAATAGGCAAGAACAGTGCTTCAGAGCAGGGAGAGCCTGTAGGTCCGCCCTGAATTACGGGCGCTTTCGAATCATTGTAAGCGCGGGGAGTGACGTTAATTGCCTCCTGACCTTCGCCGTACTGAAAATGGTTGGGAGCGGATTCGATAGCGTGCAGAATTTCATCTCTCGTGTACTTGATAACGCGTCCCGTATCAATGCAGTAAATACCGCAGGTTTCAAGCATTTCAAGACCTGCCTGAAACAGGTTGTTGATAAGTTCCTTATCTTCGGGAACGATAACGGTCTTATCCATTTTTATGTTGTACTTCTTTTTGAGTTCACGGGCGGTTGTGGGAATAACTTCATAGTCCCACTTTTTCTCTTCCATTTTAGGACCTGTTTTCGCACGGTCGTAAACGTCAAAAACAGTTACGTTCTTTCCTACCGTTTTCATTTAGTTATGCCCCCTTTTTCTTTGCGATAAGCTCTTTCGCAACGTTTACAGCATCGGTTGCAGTTTCGGAATAGCCGTCAGCGCCGATTTGCGCGCACCATTCCTTTGAAACGGGCGCACCGCCGAACATACAGATAAACTTGTCGCGGTCTCCGTCCTCTTTAAGATGGTCGACAATATCCCTCTGCGCGGGCATTGTCGTTGTCATAAGCGCAGAACCCGCGATAATGTCCGCGCCGATTTCGCGCGCCTTGCTGATAACGTCCTCAACGGGAACATCGCGCCCCATATCCACAACTTCAAAATTGTTCGCAGACAGCATTGTCTTTACGATATTCTTTCCTATGTCGTGAATATCTCCCTGCACCGTGTGGAGAACGACTTTTCCCTGAGACGCGCTTGACTTCTGCTCCTCGCTCATTCCCGATGTGAGGATAGCCACTGCCGCCTCAAACGCCTCCGACGCCATAAGCAGCTCCGGCACGAAAGCCTCGCCCTCGTCAAACAGGTCGCTCATGTGTTGCATACCTGCGGAAAGTCCGCTTGAAATGCAGTCCAGAGGATCAAGTCCCGCCTCGACAGCCGCTTTCGCCGCGTCGGACGCCATGTCGGAGTCCATTTCGATAATGGAATTTTTGAGCTTTTCGTAAATTTCTTCCTTGCTCACAAGAAAACCTCCTTTGCCTTTCTTTTGTTGTTATAAAAGTCTGCGGTAACTTCTCCCGCCGACATTTACATTTTATCACACCGCCTTGTCGGTTTCAATGCTTTTCAGCTGTTTTCCGCATTTATGATGAAACGTTCGGTTTATTTCATCAATTTTGACGAAATCGGTATTTTCGTTTTCGCAAAGCTCTTCGCCTATGCCGAATTGTTCGTCGACAGCGCGGAAAATTATCCCCAAATACAATACTTCGTCCTCGTCCGAAAACTCCGTATCAAGCATTTTCTTTATCTTGTCAAGGCGGTAGATAAACGAGCTTCTGTGAAGATAAAGCTTTGCGGCGGCTTCGGAAACATTGAGATTTGCGCGGATAAATGCGCGGAGTATTTTGTAATTCTCAAAGCCTATGGCGCTGTCATTCTGAAGAAATTCAAAAAGTTTCGGAGTAAGCAGCGCATTTATCGGCAGCGACGAATATCCCTTTTTCAGCAGATATTCAAGCCTGCAGTCGTCAAAGCAATAAACGCCCTTGTCAGACGATTTATTCTCGCAGAACGAAAGCACCGCCCTCGACTGGTTAAAATAATCCCTCACAAGCGAAATGTCCGAAAATTCCGAACTTATTCCCACGGACATTCCGAAATCTTTTGATATACGCACAATTTCTGCGGTGCGCTCGGTCTTTTCGGAATTTGAGCGGGTAAGGTTGCATAAAAGATAAATAGCCTTGTTTTCGCGGACGGCTAAAGCACCGCTTAAATGATGCCCGATATATCCGCAAAGATAATTCAGAATATTGCGCTCGTTCTGACCTGTTCTCAATTTTATCACACAGCACAGATATTCGTCGTCAATTCCCCAGCCGTAAGCCGAAAGCGAAGATATAAGCTCCGCAAGGCGGGTTTTCTTTGAAAATAAATAACCGTACAAACTGTTTTTAAGTTCATTTAGGGCTATCCCGCCGCTTGGAGAATATTCGAGATAACGGCTTAAATATTGCCCGAAAACGGAAAATCTTGTTATATCGCCGTCCGAAAATTGCACGGAATTGTCCGTAATTATCTGCCAGACTACCTGCTGTTCGCGCTCCATTGTAACTACAAGTTTTCTGTTGACTATCCCAAAATGAAGCGAATTGTCGGAGTTATCGGTTTCAACTGCGCCCACAATTTCAACAACGCTTTCCTCTTTCAAAAAGCCTTGTTCGGAAACGGACGAGCCCAAAAAATGTCCGCTGTCATCGCTTACCGCAAGCACTCTGTAATCGCTTGACGCAATAAGAAAAGGCTTGTTTATAATCGGACGGCAAACTGCGCACAGCTCTTCAAAAGTTCCGCCTTTCATCAATACTTCATTCATCTCGCTGTGCCATCTTGCGTAACGTTCGAGCAGCTCAACGACAAGTTCATAAATTTTCCCTATCTCGCTGTCTTTTGGCAGGCAGATAACATCATGCGGAGTTTCGCTCATAATATTTTCGCAAAGTTCGCCTATTACAATAAACGTGCTTGGCTGACCTTCATGCGGAAAATCTTTCGCGTCTATGACGATATACACCGCGTTTTCCTTTATCGTGATAAGCGGGTTGAAGATTGTCGCGTACACAATCGGAAAACGGCTTTTCGCGCTTTGAAGTTTCATCGACAGCTTATTCGGAAAAAGCTCGCTTATAATATAACTACTTACCGCCATAAAACCGCTCCTTTCGTTTAATTCGAGTCAAAATTCAATTCCCTTTCGGGCGGGAATGTTTTTGTCATAAGGGTGCTTTTTGCACTTGATTTCGGAAATGTAATCCGCTATATCGCAAAGCCGTTTGTCGGGATTTCTGCCCGTTAAAACAATTTCAATTTCTTGATTTTCCCGGAGAAATTCACACAAGGAATTTACATCAAGCAAGCCCGTATTTACGCAGGATATTATCTCGTCAAAAACGACCATACCGAATGTTTTATCGTCCGCGAGAAATTGCTTTATCTTTTCAAAATCCGCGGTATATTCCTCATGTGCGGTTTCCTTTTCAAAATCGTTCATTTCATATATAAACTTTTTTATTCTAAAACAAGGGAAAACAACGATATTCGCAATTGTACTCAAAACGCCGAGTTCGCTTGAATTTCCGCTTTTCATAAACTGACAGAACAAAACTTTCCCGCCCGCTCCCGCAAATCTTACCGCAAGTCCGACGGTAGCGGTTGTTTTTCCTTTTCCGTCCCCGCAATATATGTGAAGCATATTTACCTCGCTTGCCGTCCCGCTTTGCAGTAATAGCACATTTTGCCTTTTCCGAGGCAGTTTTTGCAGTCCATTACCGGAAGCGACTCTTTGTTTTTGCTGATAATAAAAAATCCGACGCAGCTTTTAGCAGGCAGCATAAACCCGCTCGGCAAAAGCGTTATGCCTATACTCCCGCAGTCAAGAAGCCTGAAAAACTTCACCACGTCCGACGCGGGCATTCCGTAAAACCCCGGACCAAATGACGCTGAAACAAAAACGCCCTCGCCGAAATGTCCGATAATTTTCTCTCTCAGCAGGTCGCGCCCCGCGTCCGTCACAGCCGTACCGCCTATATCAAAGTACGCCTGGTCTAAAACGCGGATGTTGTCGGTATAGATATCTCCGCATGTAATTGCAAAGCAAATTACGGAAATTATCCCGTCCGAGATTTTGTTTTCAAGCGTTGGGCAGGGGAAATGCTCGTTTTCAATAACAAGCTCGCCGTTTTTTATACATTCGGGTTCATATTCCGAAACCACCGCTTTTATGTCGGCTTTTTTCATCACCGCGTCAAGACATTCCATAGCGTGCGGATAGATTTTTTTAAGCGCGGGTTTGTCTTTGGAAAGCCCGCAGGTAAGTATGTAATTTTGCTCGATAAGGCGTGCGCCGCGCGTCTTGTCAAGCTGTATAACGCTGTTTTTCACCGCGCTCACGCTCCTTGATTTAATTATACCCCCAAGTTTTTGGGTTGAAAAGATACAATTTCACTTAAAATAACTAGGACAATTAAAACTCTGCAACGATTGCAGAGTTTGAACTTTATTGCTTGACAATATTTTTTCAAAAAGATATAATATAAAAAATGACTTATTTTGACAAAAGGAGAACAGCTGTGATATACATAAATGAAAATGACGACCGTCCTCTTTATCTTCAAATATACGACAACGTCCGTTCAAGCATACTGTCCGGCGCAGTCAACAAAGACACTCCGCTGCCGCCCATTCGCGTGCTGTCGGAAAACTTGAAAGTCAGCAAAAACACCGTTGAACATGCGTATCAGGAACTGCTTGACGAGGGGTTGATACGTTCGGTTGTAGGTTCGGGATACTATGTAAACGACATTTCGGGAATGCGGTTTTCATTTCCGACCGAGGAGCATATTGCTGAAGCAGTAAAGCAAAACACGGATTTCGCGCAGTATGATTTTCGGTATTCTGTCGGCGATACCCAGCATTTCCCGTGGACAAAGTGGAAGCAGTATGTTGATGACGCAGTGCTTACAGAAGCGTCAAATCAGTTCGGAAAATACGAAAGCAACAAGGGCAGTTTATTCCTCCGCGAGGAGATAAGAGGTTTTCTGAAACGCGCCCGCGGAGTTGAATGTGAAACCGAGTAGGTCATAATCTGCGCGGGAACGCAATACGCTCTTGAAACGGTGCTGTCCTTGCTCCCCGCGCAAAAGAAACGCGCGGCGTTTGAAGATCCGGGATATATAGGTATGCGGCAGGTTTTTCTGAACTGCGGATTTACCGTGAAGTCAATCGGAATTACAAGCGACGGAATTGACACAAACGAACTCTCGAGCCTTGCTCCCGACGTTATCTACCTCACTCCGTCAAGGCAGTTTCCCACGGGCGTTACAACGTCGCTTGAAAAGCGGATTAAAATTCTCGAATGGGCAAAACTTCACGGCGCATATATAATTGAAAACGATTATGACAGCGAATTTATGCAAAACAACCGCGTAATACCGTCAATTCAAGCCCTTGGAAAAGGCGAGCGCGTGATATACCTCGGAACGCTTTCCAAAGCAATTTCTCCGTCTATAAGATGCGCGTATTACATTCTCCCGAAACCGCTTGTTGAGGTTTACGAGGAGAAGTACAAGCATTACAATTCCGCGCTCCCAAGCTTTGTTCAGCTTGCAATTGCAAACTTTATAAAAGACGGTCATCTTGAAAAATATATCCGCAAAATATCCGTTCTAAACGACAAGAAATTCAAAATCCTGTCAGATTCTCTGAAGAAATATCTGCCTAAGGACGTTGAAACAATAGGCTCTTCGGGAACGCATATTCTTGTCAGAATATGTTGCTGTACAAACGAACGCGAACTTATAGCGTTTATGAAAGAACGCGGAATAGGCATTCACGGGATAAAGAAAAACTACAATTCTCTCAAAGCACCCGAAAATGTGTTTATACTGGGATTTAGTTCTATCTCCGAAGAAAAAATTGAGAGCTATGTAAAACACCTTGCCGACGCTTTGAGTGAATATATATCATCAAAGCGTTGACAAGGCGTAATAAAAAGAGCGGTCGTTATTTAATTCGCTTTTGTGGAATATTTTCGGATATGTGCTTTATCTTACCCAAAGCCAGATCAAGCGGTTTTCCGAGAATAATTGCCATTGCGAAATTTCCCGCACAATGAACCAGATCAAACGGTATTCCCGAAATCCAGTATGACAGCGCATACGCGGGCGATACGAAAATGTACGGGACGGCGAAAATTGCCCCGAAACATAAACCGAACGCGGCGTTTATCAATGCCCAGACAAGCCAGCTTTCAATTTTCCTGAGCCTGTTTACAAGCAAAGAATAACCTGCCCAGACCACGAGATACGTTGCCCACCAAAGTCCGAAACCCCATGTAAACGCCGTGAGGAAAACGTAAACAAAGCACGAAAGCGTTCCCTCTTTGCCGAAATGCTTTGTAAACAAAACCACCAGAAGCGTCACTATTTCAACGTTCGGCAAAAACGACAGCGCAAGCTGCGACGCGTAAAGTAAAGCACCAAGGAGCGCAATTCGGGTGATACTTTGAACCTTTAACTTTGCCATTACATATCATACCCGATTTTTAACTGCAATGTATAAACGCCTCCGTCATTGAGCGCAATTTCGTCAACGCCCGTCATTGCGGACTCTCCGTTTACGAGAATATTCCACCACGACTGGTCCTCGTCAAGAGCCTTGTACCCTTGCACGGCGTTTATGTACCTGCCGAACTCGGAAGTTGTAAATTCAATCAAGTCCTTTTCTTCGAGCAAATCGCCCAGATACTCAAGGTCGGTTTTATAGCTTTCCTTAAAGCTGTAATTGTCGCGCTCGGAAAGCACCTCGACCGTCACGGTTTTATTGCCCTCTGACGGCGCGTCCTTGTTCGCCTGATACACAAACCAAAGCGCGGCGGCTACTGCAATCAGCACCACAATGCCGATTATAATTCCTGCTGTTTTTCTTGTCTTGCTCATGATAAATTCCTCTCTTTGTTCTGAATTAGAAGGAAAGAGCCAAACGCAAAACAGCCTGCATGGTTCATCGCTCGTAAACCATGGCAAAATTAAAGAGCATTCCGACTTGACAGCAATAAGCTGAGTTACGGCAGCGTGACTGCAGGGATTTTAACCCGTTTCCCTCTTTGATTTGATTATATAACGTTTTTCGTTGTAATTAAAGATACAATTTGACAATATTTTCGGGTGACAATTTATCAGACTGTATATAAAGCCCCATCTGCGTTGTCAGCGCCACTGCAACAGCCACAAAGGCTAGTTGCAGTGGCGCTTCCTAGCATCTGGGGCTTTCTATACAGTCTGAAATTTGACTTTTTATACACGCTGAATTTATGACGTTAAAATCATCACTTCAAAAACACATTCCGTATAATCATACGGATAAATCCCGACATTTTTGAGATACACACGTTCTGGCGTAAAGCCGTGTTCGCAAAGATAATCGTTCATCAGCGTTATCCAGCTGTCAGATTTGAAAATCTCCGCATAACAGCAAATGTAATTCCCCGCGGGGATTGACACTATCCTGTTGTCGGGCAATAACGCAAGACTCGGTATCTCCGCAGTTTCTCCACAAAGCGCGATATTGCCCTTTGCGAATTCATTTGCCGACAGCGAATAGCCGTACTGCACGCGCGCAGAATAGTGGTTTTCGCGAGTGTATTTCAGCATTTCCTGCATACATTTGTGAAGTTCAAAATATTGAATTTCGGTTGTTTCATTCCGAAGCGCGGGGGACAACTCGCAAGCGGGGAAAAATGCCGCGCGTTTTTCGGGCAGCCACTTGAAAAACACCGTGTCGCAGGGGTGCTGTTTTATTTCAAAACAGCGTTTCCACTGTTCCTCAAAAAAGAGCAGATCATCGCGCAGAATGGCATAACGGCGGAGCTTTTTTGTTGCCGAAATTGCCGAATGATGAATGTGGCTTAAAAGCTCGGACAAGCTTTTATCTTGCTTTAATTCCTGCAGTTTCTTCACGGGAATATCAAGCCTGCGGCAAATATAAACCGTCTCCACTTCCCAGAAATTCACCGCGTCATAATACCGATAGCCCGTTTCCTTGTTTACATACGCGGGTTCAATCAAACCCATTTTTTCGTAATATCTCAGCATAGCAACGCTTACTCCCGTAGCCGCGCTTATGTCGCCAATCGAATAAAAACCATCTTTCAAACCACTCAGACATCCTTTTTCTTTTCAAACCATAAAGTCCCATAGATACAGCGTCTATGGGGCTTTGTTATTCACATTCAGGCGTTTGCCGAATTGTATTCCTCGCACGCGCTGTAAAACGCTTCTATGTTTTCAATCGGCGTTTTCGGGGGAATATCGCAGCCCGACGAAAGCACGAAATGCGGGTATTCTTTCATTGCGTCAAGAAGAGCAAGCGTGCTCTCTCTGATATGTTCGGGAGTACCCTGGCAAAATTCCGTTGTGGGGTCGATGTTGCCGAACACAAGGCAATCTGACGGCACCTGCGGGAGAATATCCGTCATCTTGACCGCATTTCCGAAATGAAGTCCCTTTGCGCCCGTATCATGCATTTGTCCGCCCATTTTCTTGACATTTCCGCAGTCGTGAAGAATAACAAAGAAATAATCGTCCTGAACCGCGTCTACAATGCGCTTTACATACTGGTCGGAATATTCCGCGCATACTTTAGGCGAAAGCAGTCCTGCAGTAGGCTCTGCAAGAAGTATACCGTTCGCGCCCGCTTTTTTGTA
>CANRIQ010000023.1 GCA_947630655.1 uncultured Clostridia bacterium
ACGCTCGTAATCATGTTTCAAGTCATACCCCCGCGAAGGGGGTATCATATGTCGAAATTATTTAATACCGAGGGGTATTGTTTCAAGTCATACCCCCGCGAAGGGGGTATCGCAGCCCTTATCGCAATTTTTGCAGGGTAACTATGTTTCAAGTCATACCCCCGCGAAGGGGGTATCATCCAGAACACCCGTTTAAATTGTCATTTGCAATGTTTCAAGTCATACCCCCGCGAAGGGGGTATCTGCAAAATTGCACAAAACATCGCCGATTTTGACCTGAATCCCGGTCAAATTGCACAGCTAATCCGGCAAAATTGCAGAAATGCATATTTCATCAATAAAAATCATTGACAAAATGCTGCCTTTTCTGCGCGAACCTATAGGGGTTTTTACAACCGATTGAGGTTCGCGCAGGAGTATTATCCGAACAGATCGCAATTATTCGGGATTTTGTTCCATTGTATCTCACCATACGGATCTGTCAAAAATCCGACTTCAACGCCGTTCGGAACGCTGTCCGTGCTGATTTTAAATTCATAGTCCGTATAATTTCTTGCAAACTCAATTTCAGGATTGCGCGAGACGCTTACAAGCTCAAACAATTTGTGGGCAGGCGCGCAGCCAAGCTTGCACTGACGCTTGCGCTGATTTTGATCGCTGTCCGTGCCGACATGCTTGAAAATTATCAAGGGCGTTATTACCGACATTTCGCCCTTGCTTGCAGAACGGTCATGTTCATACATATTGAGTATCGCTTCAAAAAGTATTTTCAGATCCTTGTCGTCAAATCCCGTCTCAACAGCAAGATTTGCACTTACAAACCCTCTCGCCTCGTAAAGGCCGTACGGAATAAGCTGCTTTCTGCCCATTGTACGGAGCTTTTCCTCGTCGGTGGAAGCCTCGGCTTTTTCATAATCTTCATAAGACGTCGCGCCTTTTACGTCTTCCGTTTTGCACATTCTTGTAATTGAAATATCAAGCGGCAGAATAGGATCTACCGACTTCGCAAACGTAATCTGCACGGGTCCGCGAACTTGTCCCGCGTTGGGTCCTGTTGAAAGCACTCCGCCAAAGGTTCTCACGTCATAAAACAGCTCGCAGGCTTTTCTGCGCGACTTGTAAAGGCTTTCCTTGTCCTTTGCACCCATATCAACCCCCGCAAGAGATTTGGATTTTGCAATAAACTTATTGATATTTGTGGCATTCTGCATAATTATGTCCATTCCGTCATCTCCGGAATAAGCCGCCTGAATATAATTTCTTATGCGGCGTTTTATTGCGGCATCGGTTATGTAGCCGTGCATATCCTGCGGGTCTACGCGGGGCGAATTTCCCATATCGGGGTCGCCGTTGGGGTTGCCGTTCACACACTGAATGTAGAACATAAATTCGTATCTGTTGTCAATAGCCATTTTTTATTCCTCCGTTACTGTTTTTTTCTTGTATATTTCCTCGTTCTGAGCATAATAACCCAGAGCGAATTCCGACTGCTGTTCGAGGGTAAAGGTTTTCGGAAGTGAATTGCCGATTTTTGACGCGATGTCGCTTAACATCTTGTCATAATACACCGCGCTTCCCTTTTGCTCCTGACCAAGCTTTGAAAGATGATGCTGCGACAGCATTGCAAGCTTTCCGAACACCAATGCGGGCGAGGTGCAGGCGGACGTAAAATACCGCTCCACAACGCCTGCGTTGATATCGCCTAAAGCCTTGTTCTGAATAGCAGCATAGACCGCTATCATTCGCCCGAGCTGGTATGCCTTAGACGAACTTTCGGGGTTTAAGTTTTCCATGATCAAAAATTCCTCCTTGTTTTGATTTCTGTATTTTCTGTTAAGCCAGACCTTCAGTATCTGGCAGGATACCCTGTCTATATTTTTTCGCCTGCGTGTTTCGTCATTTGACGAGTTGTACATATCATGCCGAATATAATTGACAGCCCTTGCTGCAACCGTATCAGGCAGCTCGGTATTGTGCGTTATCGCATAAATTATTCTCGGCGAAATTCCCGAAAGCTCTTTATTTATTCGTTCGGAAAGCTTTCCGCCCGAGGTGCTGTAGGACACAAGTCTTGAATAAATCGTAAATATTTTAGGATAACGTTTTCCATACAGCGATAAGTCCTCGTACCACTGCTTTATGCTGTTAAAAAGCTCGCCGTAGGTGCCCTCGTCATAGCTTCTTACCATGACTCTGCCGTTTACGCCGCTTAACGACATCATATAATATCTGTTTTTCGGGTCTTCGGGACATTCTCCCTTAAAAATGCTGTCAAACATTTCCCGAACACGGGCGTTGTCGGATTGCTTTTCATCGGGCTCGTTTTGGTCATCGCTGTCAGACGAAAATCCGAAATCAAAATTCGGCAATTCCAGAATATCATTTTCAACCGAACTGCTGTACCAATGTATATTTTTGGCTCCCGAAAGCGTTGTTCCATCTTTAAGCAAATCGGAAAGCGCGGCGTTTACGGCGGTTATTGCCTCATCGGACACAGCGGCGTTTGCGGCTTGAGTAAATCCGTAAGAGCAATATGCGTCTTTATCAAAGCCTATTATTGTGTCGCCGCTTGTGTGACCGCCGACGCTTACCAAACCCGAAAACTTCGGAGCGGTCCGCACGGGCTCGGTAAGCTCTCCCGTGATAAAACAGCGCACCTTTCCGCTCTGCTCCTTTTTCGATTTCGCTGCGGTTTTCTTTTCGTTGTTGCGTGCGCGAAATTCCTCCCACCAATCAAAATAGCATGGGTTGCTCTCCAAAGGGTTGCCGTCAAATTTAATGCTTATTAAGGCGTCGGATTTGAATTTCTTAGTCGGAAGATTTGAAATAATAGCCTCACGCTGTTCTTCGAGAGATTTAACTGCTTTCGCAAAAGCAGGGCTAAACTCCGCAATTTCCCGCATTGCAGACATATAAAAATCGTGTTTTACCTGCCGCGGAAATTGTCCGTCTTTATCAAGATTTAAAACAATTTCCGCCTTTTCGGCGATGATATTGCTTTTCGAAGTGCTTTGAGCCGCGCTACCCATATCGGGGCAGAAGGTCTTCTTGCCGTCCTCAACAGCGTCAAATCCGACAAAATTGCCGTTTACATCGAAAGATATGTAGTACCTTACAAGCTTTTCCTTAAACCCGGGACGCGCCGTAATGCCGTTGTCCACCGCGTATTTATACAACTCTTCAAGCATTGCTTCCACCTCCCTCGGGGCGCAAAACGCTTTCATCATGGAAATCGGGAACGTTTATCACGCCGTTTTCCATCTTCGCCCGAAACAACGTCACATAAGGCTCTGCATTCTTTGTGACCTCGGAAACATCAAGGTCAAAAACATCATACAGCATAAGACCGAGATCCATGCTCTCGTTAATCGGCTGAAGATCACTCGGCTTGTCAAAATAACACACAAACTCGCGCAGACCAAGCGATGGCTGGCAAAAGCATTTTCCATGGTCAAGACGGTTTTGCGCCTGAACGTAAAGTTGTTCAAGAGTGCCCGAAAAGCTCTTGCGCTTTACAATTTCCGCCGTAATTCGATAGCGGACATCTTTCAAAACCACGCTCTGACGCTGGGTGCGATCGTCCTCGACAAGCATCGGAAAAAGATTTCCGATTTTGGAATTTATCACCTCATTGCGCTTGAAGCTCGTGAATTGTATCGGCTTTAACACCTCAATTTTTTTGACCTGCCAATAAAATTCAACAGGCTTTGAATAAATCGACGCCAAAACTCCCCTCGCCGCCGACGGCGTTATCACGGGGTAACTGAGCCTCTCCACCTTGCTTTCCGGTCGGGAAAAGCACGCAAAATCTCCCCAAATCTCAACATTAAATTTTTTCAAGTTTCAACCTCCTAAATAATAAAATCAAGACTGCTGTCATTGTCAAAGACAAGACCCTCGTCATTTGTGTAAAATTTTTCCGCCGAAAGAATAAACCAATCCCGCGTTTCAAATTTTCCTCGGCTTGTGACCAACGCTACGGGACGCTCACAAAGCTCCGATAATTTTTCCACGTTATAGCTTGTCACGGTTATCGGTGCGGCACGCCTCATCCACGATTTTGTAATTCCGCGCTCTGTGGCTTCTTTATACAATTCATCAAACAGCCCGCATTCTCCCTCAAACGGCACAAGAACATTAACGCCCGTTTTTCCGATCAATTTATACCGTTTTGCGGTTTCCTCAAAATCGAAATTATCAACAGCATTTACAAGCTCCTTTTTATCCTCGCTGCAATTTTTAAAAAGCTCGGCGTAATATTCTCGTATATGCTCGGGATTATTGATGTCAATGCTGTGACGCGCGGAAATTATGCGAACGCAATTCGCGGCGTTCCCGTAAAACGGCGATGGATACAGCTTCTCCTCGTTTGGAATAAATACAGTCATTTTCCCGCTTGTTTTGCCGTTTCTGTTGCAGCGTCCCGCGCATTGAATTATCGAATCAAACGGGGCTAACGCTCTGTACATCACATCAAAATCAAGGTCAACTCCCGCCTCGATACACGAGGTCGAAACCAGTCTGCACGAAAGACCGTTTTTCTGGCGACGAATTATTTCCTCGATAACCCTTGCGCGATGAGCCTTGCACATATCCGTTGAAATATAAAAGCAATCGTCCGCGCGCTCCTTCAACAGAGAAAACAGCTTATGAGAATGGTCTTTTCTGTTCACAACGCAGCAAACGCTATGCTCGTGTGACATCTCTTCGGCGACAGTTTCAAGCTCCATAGGCTCCGAAATATTCCATTCAACATTCACACGCCTTGTTTTGTCATAAAGCAGCCGAGGATCGGAAATTATCTCCTTCGGAGCATAATTTATATCCCTTCGCAAGTCAAACGCGGGCTGTGTCGCCGTAGACAAAACTACCGTACAGCGGAACATTTCACAAAGCGAATTAAGCGTTTCCATGCTTGTCCCGATAAGCTCCGCGGGAAGGCTCTGCGCTTCATCAAACACGATAACGCTGTTTGCTATGCTGTGTAAAAATCTGATGTCCGCAGGCATACTTTTAAACAAAGCTTCAAAAAATTTAACGGAGGTCGTTACAATAACGGGAGAAGTCCACCTTTCCGCAAAAAGCTTTGTCTGCTCGTCATAGCTGCTCATACTGTGAGATTCCAGAACATTTCCGCAAATCTCTCGGTATATTTTTGCGTTCTGATCGATTATCGACAAAAACGGCAAAACGAAAATAATTCGTTCCTTTTTATATTTCGCAGCGTGCTTTGCGGCAAATCCCAAAAGTGCGAGAGTTTTTCCCGTCCCCGTCGGCGCGGTAAGAGTAAAAACTCCGCTTTCTTTTTCCGCCGCGGAAATGCAATCGCGGTAGACGCTGTCGCGGATATTATTTAATTCTGCGTCGGAATTTGAATTTTTAATTATTTCCAAACGGTATTTTTCAAGATTTTCAAAAATAAGCTGCGGGTATAGCTTTTCATCTGTGGATTTTTCCAAATATTCCTCGTCATTGTGAGTTGCAGAAGCCGAATAATCAGCGTCAGCAAGGCAGGAAAGCAGCATTCTCGCGTGCAGCATACGCGGCAGATTTTTATAAAAGGAATTGTTTTCTTTTATCATTTCTATCCGAAAATTCGGAATTCCGACCTCGTTTTTAAGAAAATCAAGTGCGTTTTTATATTCCTCCGCGCCCGAAACCGCAAATCTTCTTCCCGTTTTATCCTTGGAGCTTTCGGTTTTATAAGAATCGGAAAGTCTGCCCTCTATATCCCGGACAATGCCCTTATGATGCGCGTAAACCACCCGCGCGAGGAGCTTATGATTACTCTGCCAAAGGAAAAACGCTCCGCAGGCTTCGTGATTTATTCCGTGCTCGCATCCCTTAAGAACGCCCTGAAACCTTTCCGACGCTTTTCCCGCGTCATGAAACAAACCGAGAAGCTCTCCGCAGTCTCCTTCCCCGAACGACTCGGCAAACTGCCGAGCTAGGGCGGCGGTTTTTTTCAGATGTACTTTTAGCAGTTCCTTTTCTCCGAAGCGGTTTTCCGACCGCGAATAATACGTCATACCCGCCCTCCTCATAAAAAATAATTACAATTTTTTATATTATAGCATTAAATTCCCCAAATGTCAACACGAAAAAATAAAAAAATTGCCCGTGCCGGTGAAAATAAGCACCAACACGGGCAATTTTTTTACGACAAAACCGCTCTTGCCATTTCTGCAAACGCTTTTTTCACCCTTGCGGGACTTGCGATTTTGATATCGCCGTTAAACTGGAAAACCCACGCGAAAAACGTTCTGCTCGGCGCGACCTCAACAACCGTTTTGAAATAACCGCTTGTCGAGGGCGCGGCTTCCACTTCAGAACCGAAGCGGTCAATAACCGACTTCATAAGCTCATTTTTGCATTTAAGAGTTACCTTCACGACTGCGTCCGAGCTGTACATATGCAGGTTTTTATTCACAAAATCCGCGATATTGAAATCATCGGTTTCGGGCACGCGTACAGCGTTTGTTATTTCAACATTCAGCATTCTGTCCGCGCGGAAGGAAACGACTTTTTTATGCTTCAGTGAATATCCGATAACATAATAAAATCCGTCGTCCCACGTCATTCCGTAAGGGCTTAATTCGTATTTTTCGCCGTCGTTTCGCAGAACCTTGTTCTTTTGTACGTCGTATTCAAAATACTGAAACGAGATCTGATGATTTTGATTAACAGCCTCGTTTACAGCGTCCACAACGCTGTAAATTTCCTCGTTGTCGGACTTCATTCTTTGCGACAAATAGATGTGACAGCCAAGCTTTTTCCTGTTGTTTTCGCTTGTAAGACTGCCTAATTTGTCAATAAGCTCCGCGGTTTTCGCCGAAGTGATAAAATGCGAACAACTCACCGCGTCAACCAGCAATTTAAGCTCTGACGGCGAAAAAATTCCGCTGTTTAAATAATATTTGTTTTGCGAGCTGCGGACGCCGATAATATCCGCGCCGGCAGCTTTCAGCTCCTCGATATCGGAAATAACGGTTTTCCGATACGCCGTAATTCCCCGCTCCGACAGCTTGTCGATTATCTGCTGAATTGTTATCATATGCTCCGCGTCGGTTTCGCAAAGCAGTATTTTGTAAACATGCAAAATGCGTGATTTAAAATCGCTTTTGGGCATATCAATTCTCCCCGTTATAATTTAATTTTTAAGCTTTATTAAGGCTGAAAAATGCTCGAATTTTAAGTACATTATATCACGATTTGTTTTATTTGTCAATAACAACAATTTTCTGTATTCATTATACAAAAAATGCGCAGAACCCTGCAAGCCTTCAAAACAGCCCCGTGCTGAAATATCTGTCGCCGCGGTCGGGGAAAATCGTGACAATTCTGCCGCTCTTTATCTTCTCCGCCAGCTTCAGCGCGGCAGCCATCGCCGCTCCCGAGGAGCTTCCCGCGATTATTCCCTCCTTTTGGGCAAGAAGCTTCACCGTTTTAAAAGCCTCATCGTCGTTTATTTTTATAACCTCGTCCACAAGGGACATATCCATGGTGTCCGCAATAAAATCGTTTCCGATACCCTCGATATTGTAGTCGGAATGCTCGCCGCCGCCCATTGTAGAGCCTACGGGGTCGGCAAGAACGCCTTTTACGGCGGGATTGCGCTCTTTTATATAGCGCAGAACGCCCGTGTACGTGCCGCCGCTGCCCGCGCCCGCAACCACATAGTCTATCTGTCCGTCCAGTGCCTCGTAAATCTCGCGTCCCGTGGTTTCATAGTGAGCCTGCGGGTTGCTTTGGTTTTTGAACTGCTCCAGCGACACCGAGCCATCTATTGTCGCTTTTATCTCCTCAGCCTTCTCTACCGCGCCCAGCATTCCGCGCTCTCGCGGCGTGTTTACAATCTCCGCTCCGAGAGCTCTTAAAAGCGATTGCTTTTCCGCAGAAAATTTTGTAGGCACAACAAATATTATCCGATAGCCCCTGTTTAACGCCGCAAAAGCAATTCCAAGCCCCGTGTTCCCCGCCGTCGCTTCTACGATTGTGCCGCCTTTGCGAAGCACTCCTCTGCGTTCCGCGTCCCGGAGCATATATTTTCCCGTCCTGTCCTTAACGCTTCCCGACGGATTGTACAGCTCCAGCTTTGCGAAAATCTCCACCTTGGGCTTTTGGTTTATGTAACCGAGCTTCACAAGCGGCGTATTTCCGATAAGCTCCTGCATCGAATTATAGTAGTTCATTATTTTACCTCCGCGGCGTCAATCGCCTGTTTCAGGTCGGCAAGAATATCATCGATATTTTCAATCCCGACAGACAGCCTTATAAGCCCGTCCGTAATCCCGACCTTTTTGCGGATTTCCTCGGGTATGGACGCGTGCGTCATGGTTGACGGGTGGCATACAAGCGACTCCACACCGCCCAGGCTTTCGGCAAGCGTGACAAGCTTCAGGCTTTTGAAAAAGCGTTTAATATCGTAATTCTCACGAAGCTCAAACGAAATCATAGCGCCGCCGTTTTTAGCCTGTCGGCGGTTAATTTCATAACCCTTGTCGGTGGGAAGTCCCGGGTAATACACCTGCTTTACCGCGGGATAATCCGCCAAAAACCGCGCCGCCTTTTCCGCGTTTTCAACGTGCCTGTCAAGCCGCACCCCGAGGGTCTTTATTCCCCTTATAAGTAAAAAGCTGTCGAACGGCGGCAATACCCCGCCCGTGGAATTCTGGATAAACGCAAGCTTTTTCGCAAGGTCGTCGGTTGTCGCCACCGCAAGCCCCGCCACAACGTCGCTGTGACCGCCGAGATACTTTGTCGCGCTGTGGACGACAATGTCCGCGCCAAGCTCTATCGGACGCTGCAAATACGGCGTCATAAACGTGTTGTCAACTATGACCAGAAGTCCCTTTTCGTGTGCAATTTCCGCCACAGCGCGGATATCCGTCACCGTCATAAGCGGGTTTGCGGGGCTTTCCAGAAATACAGCTTTTACGTCGGGGGTAATCTGCGTTTTGAAGACCTCGGGGTTTTCGGTGTCGGAAATGGAATAGGTTATGCCGAAATGGTTAAATACCTTATCCAAAACGCGGAATGTCCCGCCGTAGACGTTGTTGGAAATAAGTATCCTGTCGCCCGCGTTAAACAGGCTTAAAACGGCGGTAGTCGCCGCCATTCCCGAGCCGAACGCAAATCCCGCAACGCCGCCCTCAAGCTGGGCGATAAGAGCCTCTAACGCCTCCCGGGTGGGATTTCCCGTGCGGGAATACTCATATCCGCGCATTTTGCCGAGCCCGTCCTGCTTGTAGGTTGAGGTCTGGTAAATCGGCACATTTACCGCTCCCGTGCGCTCGTCAGTTGAAATTCCGCCGTGAATAAGGGCGGTTTCGATGTTGTCGTAACTCATAATTGTCCTCCTTAAACTCCTTAAATAAAAAAACGGGAGCCGCACGAATGCAGCTCCCGAAAAAAACCTGAATTAAGTGCAAAAAACACCTCGGTCACGCGCCGTCGTTGCAACAATATTCACTTTTAATGCAGCAACAGCACTTTGCGAAAACCGTGTTTTTCATTTTGTTCCCTCCGTTTTGGTTCTTTAGTCTATCATATCACACAAAGCCTACTTTGTCAAGGTATTTAGTAGGTTTTATAGCTATATCTTAATTCTATAACGCCCGCCAAACGCTATTATTTCGTTCTATTCCTCAAATTTATCTTGACAATCTTTCATATATGCTGTATAATATATACAAAATATATCTTTTTAGTAGGTAATATAAATTGAAACTATATCAAGGGATAATAAAAGTGTATTAGACAAATCGGAATTTTGGGTATATAATATATTTATACCCAAGATAATCGGGGAGGAAGACGTTATGAGCGATTTTTCAAGGGAGGCTGCGTGGCAGCTTTTGAACCAATATAATAAAGAGCCGTTTCATCTGAAACACGCCGTTACCGTAGAGGGCGTGATGAAGTATTTCGCCGAAAAACTCGGATTTGGCGACGAGGCTGAATTTTGGGGAATTGTCGGTCTTTTGCATGACCTTGATTTTGAGCAATTCCCCGAACAGCACTGCATCAAGGAACAGGAAATTCTGCGCGAAAACGGCGTTGACGAGCGTATTATACACGCTGTGGCAAGTCACGGGTATCTTCTCACCGTGGATATCGCCCCCGAACACACCATGGAAAAGGTGCTGTATGCGACAGACGAGCTGACGGGGCTTATCGGCGCGGTCGCGCTTATGCGCCCGTCGAAGAGCGTTTCGGATCTGGAGCTTAAATCCGTCAAAAAGAAGTACAAAAACGCGAATTTCGCCGCAGGCTGCTCCCGCGAGGTTATCGGGCGCGGTGCGGAAATGCTCGGGTGGGATCTCGACTATCTTATCGAACAGACAATCCTTGCCATGAGAAGCTGCGAGAGTGCATATTCGGCTGTTTAAAGGAGGAAAACATGACTCTTCAGCAGATAAAATACGCTTTGGTGATAGCCGATTAGGGTTCGATGAGCCGTGCTGCGGACGGGCTTTTTATCTCGCAGCCGTCGCTTTCGAGTTCTATAAAGGAGCTTGAAAAGGAAATCGGTATCACCATCTTCCTGCGGACGACAAAGGGCGTCGTTCCGACAAACGAGGGCGCGGATTTTTTAAGCTACGCACGTCAGGTCTACCAGCAATATGACCTGCTGACCCAAAAATACAGCTCCCGAAACGGCATAAAGCGGAAATTCGGCGTTTCGTCGCAGCACTATTCCTTTGCGGTTAAGGCGTTTGTTGAGACAGTGAAAAAATACGACACGCTGAATTTCGAGTTTGCAATGCGCGAAACTCGCACTGCCGATGTGATTGCCGACGTGGGCTGTATGCGCAGCGAAATAGGCATTCTCTACATGGACAATTTCAACCGCAAGATAATCGAAAAAATGCTGTCGGACAACGACGTTGAATTTGTCCCGTTGATAAACTGCCGCGCGTATGTTTATATGTGGAAGGGTCACCCGCTTGCGGGGGAGGACTCCGTTTCGCTGGATCAGCTTCGGGACTACCCCTGCCTGTCCTTTGAGCAGGGAGAACACGGCTCGGGGTTTCTTGCGGAGGAGATATTAAGCGGCAACGATTATCCGCGCATAATCCGCAGCACCGACCGAGCTACTCAACTGAATTTTATGGTGGGACTGAACGGGTATACATTGTGTTCGGGGATAATCTGCGAGGAATTAAACGGCAGCGATTACGTCGCAATCCCGTTTAAGGAGGACGAAACCAACCGCAATTCCGTTATGGAAATAGGCTATATCGTCAAGAACAAAAATATGTTGAGCGATATTGCAAAAACCTACATTTCGGAGATTGAAAAATACCTTTCAAACGTCAAAACGAATTAGATAACCCAAATATCGGTTATTAAAACATAAAAAGGAGATAATTATAATGAGCGAACAGAAACTTTCCACAAGGCTTATTCACACGGGCGACGGGCAGGATTACAAAAAAATTGCGCAGTCCGCGTCCGTGCCTGAGGTGCTTCCGGTGTATTTAACGTCGGTTTTTGCGTTTGACGATGTTCCGTCAGTCGACGACATCTACGACCACAAAACCGACGGGTATATCTACTCGCGGATAAAGCACCCGAACACCGACGCAGTAGCGTCAATTCTGACTGCTGCGGAGGGCGCGGAAGACGCGCTGTTGTTTTCCTCGGGAATGTCCGCTATAATCATCAGCATTTTGGCGGTTGTAAGCTCGGGCGACCACATAATCGCTTCTCCCGTGCTGTACGGCGGCGTGCATGACTTTTTGCAAAACGAGCTTGCGCGTTTCGGAGTAGAGGTGACTTTTGTTGATTTTATCAACGACGATGTTGAAAAATACATAAAGCCTAACACAAAGCTTATTTACACCGAAACCATCTGCAATCCCCTGCTTGAAGTTCCCGACCTAAAAAAGACCGCCGATATTGCTCACAAACACGGGCTGCTTTTCTATGTCGACAACACCTTTGCAACGTCCGTTGTGGTAAGCCCGTATAAATTCGGCGCGGACCTTGTACTTTACAGCACGACAAAGTTCCTCGGCGGGCACAGCGACATTGTCGGCGGAGCGGCTGTCGGCAAAGCGGACGTTATCGCAAAAATACGTCCGAAGCTTGTGCTTTACGGAGCAGTTTTAAGTCCAATGGACGCATGGCTGCTTGCAAGGAGTTTGCGGACACTGGAGCTGCGCGTTACAAAGCATTCGCAGAACGCGCTTAAGGTAGCGCAGTTCCTCGAAAAGCACCCGAAAATAGAAAAGGTGTTCTATCCGGGGCTTTTGTCCTCGCCCGACCACGAGAGGGCTGCGGCGCAGTTCAACAACGGGCTTTTCGGCGGAATGCTGAGCGCGAACCTGCGCGGCGGGGAGCGCGAGGCGTCGACAGTGATTGCCTCGATGCCTACGATAAAGTATGTGCCGAGCCTTGCGGGCACTGCTACAACCGTATCCTACGCCGCAAAAACCTCTCACCGCGCTTATACCAAAGAGCAGCTTGACGCGGCGGGTATTACATTCGGTCAACTTCGCTTTTCAATTGGTCTTGAGGACGCAGACGATATTATCGCGGAAATTTCCGCCGCACTGGAAAAAATCTGAGGTGGTTTAAATGACTTCGCAGGAAAAAGCGGATTTCAAGAGGAAAATCAAGCGCGAGGCTTTAAAGTTCGGCATAAACAAAATCGGATTTGCAAACGTAGAGCGTTGGAGCGAATTTGCGGAAATTGCGGAGGAATTTTACCCGCAGAATATCTGGAGCTGGAGCAGAACGGTTATTTCGCTTGCGGTGCAGATTTTCCCGCCGATGATTGAAACAACCCCGTCTGTCGTGTATTCCGAGCTTTACAACACCACAAACCGCTTTCTTGACGAGGCGGCGTACCGTCTGGCGAATTTCCTGAACCGCGAGGGCTTTCGGGCGCATTTTTTCCTGCGCGATTGCTACGGGGATATTTCCGTGCTTGTAAAAAAGCCCGAGGCAGCGTTTTCACACGTCATAGCGGCGTATTATGCGGGGCTTGGAACAATCGGCATGAACCACACGCTGCTTACCCCCGAATTCGGACCGAGGGTGCGGCTGGTGTCGGTGATTACCGACGCGGAGATTACCCCCGACCCTATGCTCTCCGGCGAGCTTTGCATTAAATGCGGCATGTGCGTGAAAAACTGCCCCATGAAGGCGTTCACTCCGCAAAAGGGCAGCATAATTGCCGACATGGACAAGCACAAGTGCGCGCAGTATCATGCGCAGCTTAAAGGCGAATTTCGTTACCCTTGCGGAGTGTGCACGGCGGTGTGTCCCGTGGGCGAAGATAAGAAGAAGTACGGAAAAAATTCGGTTACGCCTAAGGGTGCGGAGCATTGCCGAAATTTCGGCTCAAAAAACGCCGTGGAGAATATGTAATGGATATTGAATACGAGGAATTTTCCGAAAAGCCCTCGCTGTATCGGTTTATACACGAAAAGCTCCGGCTTATCGCCGAGGAAACAAGCGATTTTTACGCGATACTTTCAAACGCCGCCGCGCTGCTTCGGCTTATCCTTCCCGACGTAAACTGGGCGGGATTTTACCTGTACAAAGGCGGGCGGCTGGTGCTGGGTTCCTTTCAGGGTAAGCCTGCGGTGGCGGAAATTGCAATGGGAAAAGGCGTGTGCGGCACAGCCGCAAAGGAGCTGAAAACACAGGTCGTGGAGGACGTGCACACCTGCTGCAACCACATTGCGTGCGATTTCAACACCTCGTCGGAGATTGTCGTTCCGATAATTTCGGCGGGGCGGCTTGTCGGGGTAATCGACATTGACAGCCCGAAAACTGCCCGATTTGACGAGCAGGACAAAGCGGGTCTTGAAACCGCCGCGGACATTCTCGCGAATTTTTACAAAATGCCTGTATGACCTTTCATGCAGGCATTTTTGTTATGTAAAATTTATCAAAACCCATATCCCGAGGTTATGGCTATTGAAAAGGCTTATGGCAAACGCCGAAATTTGCGGGATTTGCGGGTGAAATCTATACCCATAAAGCGAATTTATCGCACACAATAAAATCTATGAATTAGACATATCGCGTTCCTTGTGCTATACTTAACTTATGACAAAGCAAGGAGGTAACTCATATGACAGAGATAAAACGAATGTACTGTTTAAAAATCAGATAACCCAAAACAGACATTTTTATGAAAGGACATTGAACAAATGAAAAGAAACAGCTTTATTACGAAAACTTTGGCACTGGCGTTTTCGGCAGTGCTTGCGCTTACGGGTTGCTCGAATACGAGCGGCGGCTCTTCCGACAGCTCTCAAAGCAGCAGCTCGGAGAATTCCTCGACGTCTGAGTCCGTAACCGTAAAACTCGGCATTATGGGCGCGTCCGACGAGGTGGTCTGGGACCCGATAATCGAGGATTTTGCGAAAAAGGGCGTGACTATCGAAAAGGTGTTTTTCACCGATTATACCCAGCCCAATGCCGCGCTTGCAAACGGCGATATCGACCTCAATTCCTTCCAGCACTACAACTATCTGAATAATGAAATTGCAACTTTCGGTTACGACATCACCGCTATCGGCGACACGCTGATAACCGCGCTGAATATCTATTCAAAGAAGATAAGTTCCCTTGACGAGATAAAGGACGGCGACAAAATAGCAATCCCGAACGACGCTACAAACGAATTCCGCGCGCTGAATATTTTGCAGGCTGCGGGACTTATAAAGCTCAGTCCCGACGCCGACGAGACGGCGACAATCGGCGATATAGCCGAAAACCCGAAGAACCTCGAATTCGTCGAGGTGGACGCGTCGCAGACGCCCTCTCTGCTGCCCGATGTTGCGGCTGCGGTGATAAACGGCGCATACGCGCTTGACGCGGGACTGTCGCCGAGAGACGATTCAATCTTCTTCGACGACCCGAGCTTTTACAAGACCAATGCTTATGTAAATGTCATCGTTGCAAGAACCGAGGACAAGGACAACGAGCTTTTCAAGGAGATTGTAAAGGCTTACCAGTCCGACCGCACAAAGGAAATCTACGCTAACGATTTCCAGGGGCTTTACGTTCCCGCATGGGAAGATTAAAAAACCGGACAGCGGGGACTCCTCGCTGTTTAGTTTAATCAACGAAAGGAAAACACTATGGCTCAGATAAAGCTTTTAAAAATCAGCAAAACCTTTCGCACAAAGCGTCACACGGTTGAGGCGGTAAAGGACGTTTCGCTTGAGATAGAAAAAGGCGAAATTTACGGTATAATCGGCTTTTCGGGCGCGGGAAAATCAACGCTTGTCCGCTGCATAAACCTGCTTGAAAGACCGACTGCGGGTGAAGTGTATTTTGACGATACAAACCTTCTTTCGCTGTCCGCGGCGGAACTTCGCCGTCAGCGAAAAAAGATAGGCATGATTTTCCAGCAGTTCAATCTTCTGTCGTCGAGAACGGTTGAAAAAAACATCTCTCTGCCGCTTGAGGGGAGCGGAAAATCCCGCGCTGAAATCGATAAGAAGGTGTCGGAGCTTCTGGAATACGTCGGGTTGTCCGACAAGGCGAAAGCCTACCCGTCGCAGCTGTCGGGCGGGCAAAAACAGCGTGTTGCAATTGCAAGGGCGTTAGCCAACGACCCCGAGGTGCTGTTGTGCGACGAAGCTACAAGCGCGCTTGACCCGCAGACCACAAAATCCATATTAAACCTGCTTGTAAAGCTCAACCGTGAGCTTGGGATAACAATTGTTGTAATAACCCACGAAATGGCTGTAATAAAGAAAATATGCAGCCGCGTCGCCGTAATGGAGCATGGAGAGGTCGTCGAGGAGGGAGATGTTTTTTCCGTATTCGCAGACCCCAAACAGCAGATTACCCGCGATTTCATCAACACCACCTCCAACCTCTCCGAGGTCTACGAGCTTATCGAGCAGAATTCGCCCGTGGTGCAGCTTAAAAGCGGCGAAAAGCTGGTAAAACTGCAATATCTGAAAGCGGAGGTGTCCGAGCCGCTTATTTCCGCCGTAACGCAGAAATTCGGCGTGATTTTCAACATTTTATTCAGCGATGTGGAGATAATAAACGGCTGTCCGCTCGGAGGCACGGTTTCAATCCTGAGCGGGGAAAAAGCTGACGAAGCAATGGAATATCTCAAGGGAAAAGGCATTCATGCGGAGGTGATAAAAGATGCAGCAGCTTCTTGAAAACATAATTCCAAACGTTATGAGCAAGCCCGACGAGCTTCTGAAAGCGATAATCGACACGCTTATAATGGTGGGGATTTCGGGCGCGATTTCGTTTGTACTGGGACTTATTTTCGGCATAATCATAACCGTCACAAAGCGCGGCGGCGTGCTTGAAAACAAGATAATCTACAATATCCTCGACAAGGCGATAAATATTTTCCGAGCAGTGCCGTTTATAATCCTGCTTACATGGGTGCTGCCCATTTCACGCGCAATTGCGGGTTCGGGAATTGGAGTCCGCGGGGCGATTGTTCCGCTGGTTTTCGGGGTAGTGCCGTTTTTTGCAAGACAGATCGAATCCGCGCTTGCAGAGGTAAGCCCCGGCGTTATCGAGGCGGCGCAGGCAATGGGGCTTTCTCCGCTTGCGATAATCTTCAAGGTCTATCTTAAGGAGGGCATTCCGACAATCGCCAGAGCCACAACGCTTACCGCGATAAACCTCATAGGGCTTACCGCAATGGCGGGAGCGGTCGGCGCGGGGGGTCTCGGAGACTTTGCAATCCGCTAT
>CANRIQ010000024.1 GCA_947630655.1 uncultured Clostridia bacterium
GAAGTCCATATCTGCGAAAAGGTTTTCGGCATACTTTCAAACTTTGCGTTTGTTTCATCTGCCGCCGCAAACATAGCGTTCTTCACAATTTCAGCGGTAATTTGTCCTTCCGCTGCCATATCTTTAAGCTGTCCTTTTGGAACATCCAAATAGTCAGCGATTGCCTGAATAATATTCGGTGCTTGTTCAAGAACACTGTTGTATTCTTCACCACGCAAAACGCCTGAACCCATCGCCTGTGTAAGTTGCAACATCGCCGCATCAATACCCGCTGCTTCCGTTCCGGCAATGATGAACTGTTTATTCAACTGTTCTGTGAAAGCAATGATTTCTTCCGAACTGTCAAACGCATCGCCCGCCATAAGTCCAAGTTTGGAAACGGCATCGGCGGTTTGCTGATATGCACCCCTTGACCTTTCAGCGGAAAGATAAATCATATTTTGCAAATCTTGTGTGGTTTGTAAGCCGTCATTCATCAAGTTCAACCGGGCTGTTGTGGAAGTAAGCTGATCCGATAAACCAAGGGCTTTTTGTACCGTCTGAACTGAAACATAAGCGGCAACAGCCCCTTTTATCATATCAATCAAATTATTTGCCTGTTCAGTTCCGTCCTCAATCGCACGGTTGAACCGTCCTTGTTCGTCCGTGTTATCCCGGATATATCGTTCAGTATTTCTCACCGTCTGCGAAAGTCGCAAATAAGCCTGATTTGCCGCTTCAACGTCCATGTTTTCAACGGCTCTGTTCAAGGCTTCCTGTTGTTGCACCGCCTGATCCAATTGTTCCCGCAATTGTTCAAGTTCGGCGTTCGCTTCGTCTGATCCAATGTTCAGGGGGTTGTTTTCTATCGCCTGAATACGCTGTGAAATAGCCGTCAGGCGGTTTTGCATATTGTTCATATCGGCAACAGCGCCAGCCGGGAACAAATCGGTTTGCGCTGCCGTTGCCGCAATGCGTTCCTGTGTGGTGTTCAAAGTGTTCAACATATTGTTTGCACTTTGAACTTCCTGTTGAAATCTTTCAATTCCTGTTCCCGTGAAAACTTCCATATTGTCAGTTTGCCATTCAACAGGAACGGGAACAGGGGCGGGATTTTCAACCAGCGGATCAGGAACATCCGGGACAATTGGAATGTGTACCGGGGCAGTATTTTGCGGGGCATCGGGTGTTCCCATGGTAGGTGCATTGGCGTTCTGCATAGCTGCTTCCATGTTTTGAATTGCAATGGTTGCCTGATTTACGGCTTCACGGGCTGCATCGAAAGAAGCAGTGTCAATGGGGTTGTTCATGGTTCGGTTCAAATCATCCATAGCCGAAAGCCCCATATTAACAGCGTTCACGATTGAATTAAAAACGCCCGTGAAATTGTCTTGCAATTCAATAGCTGTGCGGATTGTTGCCATACCTGTTCACCTGCCTTTTCTGCCTTTTTTTGGTTTTTTCTTCGCAATTTCCTTTTCCTTTTTCTTGTCGTTATCCATCTTCACCTTAATTGATGCAATGATGAAGGCTTTTTCGGCATCGTCAAATTCAAGGAACTGTGAAGGTAGAATATGAAGTTTGTGAAGGGCATAGTAAGCGAAATTTGCTTCCCAATCTCCTTCTTCAATTAGTTTTTTGCTTCGTTCACCTTATCTTCAAGGGAAACATTGAATCCCTGAAATTTCTGCACAAACGCTGCAAGATCATTGTATTCTCCCGGATCGTCAACCATTGCAAGAAGCAAATCTTCCGGGGTTTTCACGCCGTAAGAATCCTGCAATTCGGCATCGTACAAATCAGGCATAACCACGGAAGCAGAAATCATTTTCTGAATATACAGGGCTGATTTCAGCTTCGGACGGAACATATTCGGCTTGCCCGTCACGGGAACATCAATCGTACAGGCTTCACGAATATCTTCGTTTTCTTTGGAAGTGATATGTTTGAACTCCCATTCAAGAGGCTTCCCGTTCTCGTCACAAAGGGAAGAAGTAGCGGCGTAAAAACCGTTTTCCTTCACAATTTTATTTGACTTCATAAATTTCGCAAATTTAGACATTGTATTATTCTCCTTTACAGTTTATTACCCACGGCATAAAACCCCGTATATAAGCGTATATAACGCCCACGCACGGGGTTTCGCCGTTTCGGGTATATTGGGTTTAGTTCGTCAGAAAACCTTCCAGATCCTTGAATGTTTCAGGCATCTTGAAGTCCTCGAACGTGAAATCCATATCTTCATCAAGATATTCGCCGTCCGCATCGAATTTCGCCAAAATGCCGCCGTCAATATTGCAGTCCATAAGGATCATTGTCTGTCGTCCTGCTGCTGATGTGGGATCTTCGTTAGAAATCTGAATTTCAAAATAAGTATCCTCGCCCGTATCCTTGTACTGCTGCATCATCTGCCGAAAAACAGAAGTGTTGTAATGGAAAGTCGCTGAACCCGTACCACTCCAACCGCTTGCCTTGTTGCCTTTGCCGGTTTTGCCAAGAATAGGAATTTCAGATTTGCTTTTTTCAAACTTTGCTTCAAGATTGATAGCCTGCATAAAGTTATAACGGCGTGTTCCAATTGTTATAAAACATTCAGCCAGCGCTGCAAAAACGCTGTCTTTTGCTTTCATAGTAACATTCGGCATTGTTGTTCACCTCTTTCTTTAAGCTACTGTAACGGTCATATACAGCTTTGACATTGCATTTACAACCGTGATATAATCGTTAATGACAACAGTTTTCTTGTTGTTTCCTTGTTCAATAGTAACATCCGTGTCGCTGAAATTCTCAATTGCGCGGATTTCCTGAAGTTGCGCATGATGCTTGACAATATCCGACCAAAGCGAAACTCGCCCCGCATTGTCGTTGGGAACAACCCCAAGATACTTTGTATTGAACAGTACGGCAATATCGTTTCCAATCTGATCGATAACTCTTATCGTCTGATTGTCCTTGAAAACCTCACCCTGTGTGTCTGTTACAGTAACCATGCTGTTAATATCTTCAAGCACACGAACATCATTTCCGACTTTGTGAAGCGTAAATTCTCCTGCCTTGATTGCCTGAATAAGCTGTGTTTGGGTTAGTTTTGTGTCAACGGTAAATTCGCCGTCATAAATGCGGTTCTGTACAGAACGATTCACCGCACAACCCGCTTCAACGCCTGTTACCCAATATACAAGACTTGCAGGAGAATATCCTTCGTCCAGCGTTTTGTTCTTCACGTTGATTGTGCCGTAATAATCGGCGGGCTTGTTATAAACAACCAGCTGGAACTTGATACCCATTTCATCGCGCAAGCGTCTGTTAAACGCCGCGTAAAGTTCCTTTGTCGTATCATCTTCAACCACAACGCCCATTGTGTTATATGTGTAGGCTTCTATTGCGTCAAGATACGCTTGATGCGATTTCCCATCTATCTCTTTGTTAGTTCCACCGCTTAAAAATGTTCTTGCTGTCAATTTAAGCGGTTCTCCTGTTCTTGTTATAGTTTCGTCCTCGTTCTGGAACTCTGCACGACAGAAATCAAAGGTAATTTCTTTTACGGTATCAGTGTTTTTAATCAGCTTCAAACCAAACGTATTTTCAGGAGCAATGCGAAAAACGAAGAATTTATTGTCGGGTTCATCTTTTTTCAGTCCTTTTTTATTTCCTCGCCGTTTTTGATAATTGTAATTGTATCATAGTCAACCGCCAGATCCTCTTCCGACAGCTTTACTGCAAAAAAGTTTCCGTTCTGTTCTGCTTCAATGGAAGAAAAACCTTTATAATCTTTGATGTAATTCAGCTGCCCTGATACATAAGCCGTATTACCGTCCACAGCAAAAGAAATGCCGCTTTGAAGATCATTTACCCTAAGATTATATAAATCATCTTCATCAGAAGGCATCTCCGTTTTTATTACGTTTTCCGCCGGGTTATCCGATACAGGAGAAACAAAAACCACATAATCATCGTTCACGTTGAACAAATCCTCGGCGTTTGTTACCCCAATATATTCAGAAACAACATCGTTCTCAAGCCTTACCTGCACATCAAAACCTTTATCGGGATTTTCAAGAACAGAAAAACTTAAATCGTTTCCTCTTATACCGCCGTATTTTGCTGTTACACTTAAACCACCGCCAACGCATGAAGCCTTTTTACCGCCCGAAGTCAGCTTATATGCATAAAGTGTTTGTGCGTTCCGAAACAAATCACGCAAACCTTTCAGCTTTTCGCTTTTGTAATCATATCCGAATATTTTACGGCTGTTTTTCTGAAAATCTTCGTTTGTAACGCTAAAAACCGCATCATCTGCGCCCCAGTCAAGTTCAAGCGGCATCGTTGCAATGCCCCTGTCTGAAAGGGCGGGATTTGCAGAAGCCGCCGAAACGAAATTGATATATGCACCCGGCAAGTCCTTGTTTTGAACCACAAAAGTTCCGCCGCCCAATGCCATATTACTTCACCTTTCCTTTCATAAAAATATTTATTCTTTCCTCAACGTCTTTTACCGTAAATTCTGCGTTATCGGGGAAATTTGCCAGAACAGCATTCAGCACATCTCGCTTTCCCTCAAAACGCTTTGCCGCAAGCAACTGTTTTTTTGAAAATTTGTTTTCAATTTCAGTTTTTGCAGGCGCGGGCTTTGTTTTTGACATTTACTTCTACCTACCCTTTCAATATAGTTTTTTGCTCGATTGAATCCATATTTGCAGTTTCTTCATTATCTCTTTTGATATATACGAAAGAATCGTAATTCACAAAGAAGTTCAAAACCCCGTCAACAAATTCGCTGTGCATTTTTGTTCCCATCGTCAGATCGCCGTCAACCGTGATATACTCCAACGCAAGGAACAGGCGATCCGCAACATCGTTACATTCTTCTTTCGCCTTATTCCTGCTTTTCGGGAAATACTGAATACAGAACGGATTTTCCCGGAAGTACCGTTTATCGAAAAACAGCCTGAACGTGGGATTGATACAGGAAATAAAAAAACAAGGCTCTTTCAAACCTTGCTTCAACTCGTTCGCCCTGATCGTGTATTCTTCGCTTTCCGCATTGAATTCCGCATCAAGGGCAACGCTGATCCCGTCAATTATTGAATTGATAGTCATTTCATACATTCCCCCAAATACTTCTTTATCTTTGCTTCAAGCACTTTCGGGGCGATTTGCTGAATCTCCTGTTCGGAAATCGTCAGCATGAACCGACCTTGAACCCACCCGCTATGATTTGCCGTCCTATGCCCAAATTCCACATAAGAAGCATATCTAACAGGGTTTACTATCTCAATAACAAGCGTGTTCCCGTTGTGTTTGATTTCAAGGGAATCGGCATACGCTTTCGCATTACTTTTCCCCCCGCTTTCAGCTTCTTCGTGCGTGTGTGAAGTCCATCCACGCCGTAATGTGCCGCCTTTTTTACCTGTACTTTTAGGATAAACCCCCACGGGCGTTCGCTTTATGACTTTGGCAAGCAACCGAGCGGCAAGTTCTTTCGCACAATCTTCAATAAACGCTTCAACATTACCTTGTTGAATTTTGTTCAACTGTTTTTGAAGTTTTTTCAAGCCAGCCACCGAAAAACTGCCCATTTGCGCCATCAAGCCCACCCCTTAAACAGTTCAAGCATAATTTCCTGATGTGTTGGATAAATAGCGGGTTCGCCGCTTGCGGAATATTCCCCTGTAACGCCGTTTTGCGTTACAACAATCTTTGAACCCCCGTTTATATGGATTTCCGGCGCAAGGAATAGTTTCAAGCCCTGTGCAATTACCGCTGCGGTTTCAGTTTGAACCACGGCGTTCAATTTCTCAAAGGACAATTTACAGGGCTGATTTTCAATCACGGAAATTTCTTCTTCGTGGGTAATCTTCGTGTCAGGATCTTTAGTACTACGGTATTCATAGACGGTACAAAGCCCTTCATAAGTGCTTTCTTGCGCTCGCCTTGCCGCCTTTCGTGCGTCTTCAATCTTTTTCACCATCTCAACCGCCTATAACACGAAAATTGATCCCGTCCGTAAGTAAGAAGATAATTCAGGAAAGCGTCTAACCTCTGTTCAGGTGTCATACTTGCTTCTCCTGTTGCAAATACGGTATTGGTATCACCTTCCTGTATCTGCTTAACCGCAAAATCCAAATCAAGCCCTGCTATATCGTTCGGTGAAAATGTTTTCTTTGCCGTGAGAAATTCACCGACTGCCATATCAATAGCGATATATTCCAGACCTGCGGGAATAACTGCAACATTGCAATCGTTCTTGATTGTCCATTCAACTTTCTGTATACAAAACTTCAAAACGGCTTCATCTCCGTTTTTCATTTCATACCCAAACGATTTCAAGCGCTGTTCTGCCTTTTCCAGCATCGGAAATCACCTCGCTTTAAGCATTCGCGAATGTTGCACCTCTGAATGTGAATTTGCCCTGTGAAATGCCGTCTATAAGGATTTCAACTTCAGAATCGGCTTTCTTCGTCAGCTTCACAACAATGGTCTGGTCTGTCGGATATTTTTCTGTTTTCTCCGCAATGTCACCGTTGCCCTTTATTGTAATCTTTTCGCCGATCTGATTAAGCTTCAGCGGGAAGAAATATCCGCTGTTGTTCGTTTTGGAAAACTGCGCCCATTCCTTAATGTTCTTGAATTCGCCCGTAACTTCACAATCTGCGTTAATCTTCATGTTAGTTACAAGTTCGTCCATGCTCTTTCCAAGTACATTTTCTGTCGGAATACCGCCCAGAGCATAAACGCGCTTCGTTCCCTGCGACTTCAATCCTGTAATCGCGCCGTGCAGGAAAGCAGGACCGTGTGCAAGTCCGATCTGTCCATAAATCTGGACGCGATCCGATGCGCCCGACTTCGCAAGTTCTTCCTCAAAAAGAACACCCTTGCCGGGAACTGCCTGAAATACGGGTGCAATATGTGCCATATCCGCAATAAGAATTGCATCGGACGGCATAAAGCGATCCCATACAACGCCCATTTTGAAGAAATCAGTTTCAATTTCAGTGATATTCATACCGCCAATGTTCTGCGTAGTCTGCATATTCGCCTGAAATTGTTCGGCATACAAGTTCGTAATAGCCTGTTTCAGATAAGCGTTACAGAAAAGAACCATCTTTCCGAAATAAGCGCCGTTGCCCGCCATGTCACGGAAAAGCTGATCTAACATATCCTTGTCAAGCGGTTTGCCCTCTGCCGCAATATGATTTCCTGCAGGAGAAGAACAAAGTTCCAACATACCACGAGTTTTGTTTGCAACATTGTCAGCTGTGGAAAGCTGATACTTGCCCTGAAGGAATGAATATTCAACATCACGGGCAATTTTTATAAGTTTCTGCTGAATTTGCCAAGCCTTTTCATCTTCGGGGTTCGCCGTCTGTCCCGCAGTGTTCAGTCCTGACATTCTGCCGCTGTTAGACTGCTTCGCATACGTCAGATCAATCACTTCCTGATGAATTTGAACTACGTTCTTTTCCTGTTCCCTCGCAATATGTGATGCTTTCGGAGCAACCGTAGAATCCATTTCGGAAATTTCCGGCTGTCCTGCGGGCGGGAAGTCATAAAGAACCGCCGTGGGGAATTCAAAGTTGCTCGTCTGTCTGCCCCCGGTCAGCCCGCCAATCATAGAAAGAAACGGGGTTTGCGTGGGATCAGCGGTAAACAGTTCGCCCGCATAGTTTGGCAAATTCCAAGTAGTACCGATACCCTGTACCTGTGCCATAATTTTTTCACCTTAACCTTTCTTTGTTGTTTACATCAGGATAACGCCGTCATTCGCCGCTTCCTGCTTGATTTTGATAACCTCTAATTGGTTATTGTTCTTCCGGGCATCCGCAAGGCGGGCTTCATATCCTGCCTGTGTGGAATTCGGAACGGTTGTTGAAGCACCGGGTTGAAAACCCGTAAACTGCTGCCCGGTCTGCTGCTGAACATCGAACATATAACCATCCGACTTTTTCAGGGCTTCAATCTGTTCGTCAAACCCGGTCAGCTTGCCATCTTCACCAAGTTTAATTTTGGTATCGTCCAGCATAGCACGAACCGCCTTGACATTCTTTGCTTTCGCCCCGGTCAGCGCCATTTCCACGGCATTGTTGAACTTCAACGCTGCGATTTCCTGTTCATGGGCTTTCTGCTGATCTGCATTAGCTTTCTGCAAGTCTGCGATTTGTTTTGTCAGCGCCGTGTTATCGCCGGCGGATTTCTTCAAATCCTCAAGCTGTTTATCTCTGTCAGAAACAGACTTCTTCACGGATTTCAATTCTTCGTTGACTTCGTTGAACCTTGCTTTTGTCACGAAATCCCCGTCAAGGGAATCCATAACCTTCTTTGCCTGATCTTCCGTCAAGCCCATTCCAAGTAAATCTTCTTTCTTCATAATCGAACCATCCTTTCATTCCTTTCATTTACGTTGTTTTCCGTGGGTTACGAACCACGAATGAATCTTGTTCTTTACCGTCTGCAATGCTAAAAAGACGAATTTTAGGTATGAAAAAAGCACCTTGATTTCTCAAAGTGCTTTAATCTCATCAAAGTTTATTCTGTTGTCACAAGCAATTTCGTCATTTGCGATTTTTTCAGGTATACCGTTTGGAAACAAGTGGCAATAATGTGTTTCCGTGTTATCGCCAATACGAATTACATCACTTTGATGCATCATATCATACTGTTCGTCATAAACATCGCAATTTTCACATTGTTTCATTCTTTAATCACCGCCTTAATCATTTCAATAATGTATTCTGGAAGTTCTTCTTCGCCTAAATCATACATTGCAAAGCATTCGGCAAAAAATTCGTATGAATCTGTTGATGCGTACATTGATATTTTATAAATATCTTCGTTTTCCTTTGCTTTTTTAAACGTATCTCTTATAAGTTCACACTTTTTCCAAAGCACGTTATTAAAATTATTAGCGTATGCGGGATTTGCCCGTATACCGTTTATCTGTCCGCAATGCTGATCTGCAATAACGTGTCCGAACTCATGTGTTATGGTGGACTGTATCTCTTTACCCGAATATATTACATTGTAACGGCTATACTTTAACGCTTCTTCTAAATCTTTAATGGTTTTTTTGGCAATTTTAACATTATGCTTGATAAAGGTGGCTTGATTCTCTGTTGGATTTTTTTCAAGCCGTTCTTCGAGTTGTTTAAGGTATTCTTGCCATTTCTTTAATGCAGTTTGATTTGATGATATCCAATCCACTATGGAAGTTTTTGTCCAATTAACGGGATCATTCATAAATAAATAATTCACATCTAATCCATTATAATTAGCCCGTGCCATCCATTTTTCGCTTTTTTTCGCCGCAATAGTGTCCAGCTTTTTCAGAGAATAATTCTGATATAGCCTTTCAAGCGTTCCCGTCATTTCGTTCACGGCATCAAGATTTGTAACGCCATTCAGCGAAACACTTTGTGCATAAGGTTCAAGGTTTTTAACGCCTTCTTCAATGTTTTTTGCCGTTCCTACCTTAATTGTACCACTTTTTTCAGCCGGTGTCAAGCCCGATTTATCACCGCCCTTCACGAACGTATCTTCCCAATCCTGATATTTCATATCGTCCGGGATATAATACGTTTTGCCCGTTTCTTCGTCCCTTGCCGCACGTTCTCCAATCTGCCCGAAATCATCATCGAAATAGGGGGCTGTGGTTGAACGGCAATAAACGTGAAAGGGCGGGGCGGTTGTCCCCGGCTGAAAATCGGTCATGGGAAAATGCTTTCCGTCCATCGTGCGGCAAATTTCGGAAGTGTGGGAATCCAGCGTTGCCACGATTTCAAACTGTTCAACGCCCAATTCCTGAAACGCTTCTTTCTGTGCCGTAGAAGAAAAGTAGGCTTCTTCCGTCATAACCAGCCGCCCGGCGTTGTGCTTTGAAGTGTTCATCTTCTTCGCAAGCGCATCAATCGCCTTTTGCGGATCAGTCCCAAGCATGATATTCTGCGAAAGTTCGTTGTGAACCTCTGAAATCAGCTTGTCTTTGTTCTTCCAAATCCGTTCAGAAAAATTGTAACCGTCAGCCGCCCACGGTTTAGAAAGCACCTTTTCAAGCTGCGCTTCGTCAATCCCGGCAATATCCCACCCGACATTGAACCCCTTTTGAAGTTCGTAAACCGTGTGATAATAGCCGGAAGTGTACGCATCGGAAAGCGCCCCGGAAACGGTCAAGCCCTGTTTTGAAAATAAACTTTCAAGGCTCTGTTGGGTGTGGATTTTCAGCGCTTCCAGCTTTGAAATGTGGTACTTTGCGGAAGCGTTTTCAAGTTCCTTCATCCAGCCGCCTGATAAAGCGTTATCCTGTCCGTACTTGATGTAATCCTGAACATCCCACTTAAATTCTTTTAAGTCTTTCCCAGTCAACCATTGTCGGGCTTCTGCAAGAGTAATCCCGTTGTTTTTCGCAAAACGCTGATACCAAATTGAAATTTCCGCTTCAATCTGCTTTTGGGCTTGCTTATATTGCGCTTCAATCTGCTTTAACGCATCTGCACCAAGTTTATTTTGTGCATCTTCAAGCTGTGTGAACCTCTGCGCCCAATAATCGGCGTTTTTCATTCAGGATCACCGCCGTTTTCACCTTTCAGAAAGCGGGGAACAATCAGGCGGTAAAAACTGTATACAGTAGTATTATTCATTGTTAGATTGAACTTTTTAAACTGCAAAAGTTTGAACCACACAACAGCACCGAACAATCGCCCTAAAACGGGATTGATATATACCACCTCAACAGGAATAGTAAAAACATCAAACTTTTTGATTTTCGCCATTAGTACCGTCTCCTTCCTGCTGTGTTTGCTCAAACGGGTTATATTGCTGTGCAAGGCTTTCTTCCTTTTCTTTCTGCTTTTCCAGTCTTTCAAGTTCATCGGCAGGATCGTCAATCCATGGGTGATTTGCAATCAGGGTTTCGTCTGAAAGTATACCAACGGATTTGCCGATATTGTCAATCACTTCGGATTCGTTGATAAGAATATCACGGTTAAAAATGATATTCACTTTTTCTTTATCAAAATTTCCATATCCCGCATTAGCAAAATGGGCGTTCACAAACCATAGAATATCTTCAAAAGCCGCTTGCAGTTCCGTTTCCATGTCATTTGCATCAAGTTCAATGTCTGAATACATGGATTGAATGTTCATCTGATTCGGATTGCCCGAAAGCCTGTCGTCCTTCGCGTCAAAACCCATAGCATTTTCAATCAGTGCCTTTTTGAAAATCTCCACAATCGCTTTGTAATTTTCGGCGTTCACAGTGATTTCAAGGGTTTCAACACCGCCCTTCGTTTCGCCGTCATATCGAACTTTGACCGCTCCGAATGTAGCAAGGTTGCGCCGGAACTCGCCCAAATCCTGCCCGTCATAGTTTTTCAGAACAAGGATCGTATTTCGGGCATCTTCCTGCATACTGTTTGTGAAATCCGAAAGCATGACATTGATTCCGTCCTGCAAGGATTTCACCTTTTTCAACAGGGGGATTTCCTGTTCATTGTACTTCAGCGGTATCAGAGGAACACGCTGCCAATTAAAGGGCTTGCCGCCGCTCATAACGTAGGCACAATCCTGTTCTTCAACGGTCAGGTCTGGAATCAGCACGTTTCCATCAAGGATGTAACAATGGATTCCTTGTAAATCGTACACTTCCACCTTTTCAATGATAACGGGCTTGATACCGTCATATCCCGCCACCAAATAAAGCCGAATTGCTCCCGCCAAAATCGTGTGTTCGCTGTCTTCCCAAATCGGAAGAATTTCATAGCCGGGGAACAGCCGGAAGCGAAATTCACCGTTCTTGTCATAATACGGATAAAGCCACGCAATACCATGATTTAACGCCGCCTTGCCGCCATTCTTCAAAGTCTGCATGAAACGCTTATTGAAAACTTCTTTCAAAAGTTCGACATAAAGTTTATTTTTGCCTTCGATAGCAAAGGGTTGTCCTAACAGGTAATCTGCCTTTTGGTTCACCATCTTTGCGTACTGATTATCTATGATTTGATTGTTGGGCAAGTTTTCAACGACTTCCAGCTTGCCGCCTTCGCCGATCATTGTACGCTTGCGGGAAAGAATATCGTGTTCGTTTTGATAGTAAAGTTGCCCTTTAATCTGCATAATTCTTTCAGGTGAACCCTTCCAGCGCATAATTTGCTGTTCAAGAAATTCTTTGTTGTTCATATTCGATTTGAACCCGAAAAGAACAAAGTTAGAAATCTTGTTAAAGGTCTGTTCAAGCACATTCAACTTTTTCACCCCTCTCTATCGTTTAATAATGACAAAAGCCCGAAAACACGGGGTTTTCAAGGCTTTTTGTTACTAATGTGATATTTTTACTCAAAACTGAATGCTTCACCTTTGCTGAAATCTTCCAGTGCATAACGCATCGCATCCATCAAATGGTTAAAATCATCAATCGGTTTATTAAGTCGCTTTCCGGTCTTTGTGTCCGTGTCCCAAGTGTAGTTTGAAATCTCCGTCAGGAAGTTCACGCACCGGGGATGAACAATAATGTGGAAGTCCTGTATATAATCAATGCCGTTGTTTATGCTGTCCTTGCCCTTTCTCGCTCTGTGAATGTGAGAAAGCCCCAAATTATACAGGCGATCAATAGATTTCGGTTCAGCTGAATCTGCCCGGATTTTTTCTTTTGCATATCCGGCTTTCGTAATTTCCTCATATATCGCTTCATTACTCATACCTGTTTTATAAATTTCATCGAAAACCCATATTGTTTTTGCGGTAACGTCAATCAAGCCGCAAAAGAAAGCTGAAGGATCGTTTGTATACCCAAAGTCCAGCCCGAAAGCGGATTTCACGCTTTCCATTTCCCGAACCTTGTTAATATCGAACGCCTTTTCTTCCCAATTCTCAAAAATCAGCCCTTCCACAATGCCCCAATCGCCCAAGCCCGCCACGCGATAACGGCGGGGATTATTCAGGCGCATTGTTTCAAACACCTTCAAATCGGCTGCATCCAGCCATTCATTGCAAAGGTAGTTCGTTGTCATTGCAAGGGTTTCATCGTCCGGGTTGTCGAAAAAGCGGGCTTTGATCCAATGGTGTTCATTCCACGGGTTGAACGTCAGGGTGATTTGTTTGAACAGCCCTGTTTCTTCCGGGATAGCGCCACGAATGGATTCATCAAGCATATTGAAATCATCTTCCTTGCCGATTTCATACGCTTCTTCAATCCACATCCAGCACAAATAACCGTGTTCGACCGTGATTGACGTTACTTTCAGCGGATCATCAAGTCCCCGGAAATAGATTTTCTGCTTGTTTCCGTCATTATTCGTATAAGTGAATTCCAGCGGGCTTTCTTTAATTTCCCATCGGGAAGGACTTATCCCCAAATAATCACACCAGCGATAAACTGCCCAGCGTAATTCGGTAAAACACGAATCCTTTAATGTTCGGTAAACTTTACGCACAACAAGAGCATTTGCATCGGGATATTTCATAATGCGGAAAATCAGATTTAATGCCGTTGTTTTGGATTTCTTGCTTGCACGACTTCCTTTGCATACTCTGTAACGTCCTTTGTAAGAAAGAAATTCATTATAACCGCCGCCGAAAACTTTTGATGTGGGTGCTTTATTGGTTGCAATCATCAACAATCACCACTGTACCGCTTCCGATCAGGTTTACGTTATCATCCGGCTTGAATCCTGCACGATCAAGAATGTCTTTCGCTGCCATAAGACGAACCATTTCACTTCTTGCCTTTAACAATGATATTTCAGTATTGAACGCTTTTGCGGCAACGTCTTTCATGCTGCTTTTCAGGGAAGAAGTGTATTCTGAAATAAATTCTTCGTTCTTCTTCCAATTACTGATTGTATTTTCGCTAACATGAAGGATTTCTGCAATTTCTTTTTGCGTTCTGTTCCCGACAACTAACAATTCAATACATTTTTTCTGTTTTGGATTTAGCACACACACTTCCCCCTTTTGTACAAATTTATCAAAAATTCGCTCCCTTAAAAAAGTTCCCCCGGAAGGTAGGAGGTCAGCACGGTTGCCCTGTCCGTACTTATGAGCGCCCTTCCGAGGGAACAAAGGAAAAATCGCCTTTGCTAAGACGATTTTTCATCTTATATAATATCATTTCAGCGTGTAGGTTTTCAATAGGGTGTTGTAGGTTCTTTGAAAATCTTGTAATGCATAACCGTGAAGCTCCCTTGTATACTGATATGTATAATTCAATTCAACAGAAATTGTTTCAAGGGATTTGAATTCTACATATCGCCGAAACAGAATTTCAATGTACCGGGTATCTTGCAAGCCCTGTATTTCGTTTATGATTTTATGCTTTTCTTCAACGTACTTGTCAATTTCAGCATTGATTTGCTGTTCAAGTTCTATAATTTTCAACACCGGGCGCACAAAAGGCGCATCCCCTGAAGGGGTTGATTGCACACGTTCTCTTGAATAGTCAAAACTTCCGGCGCTGCTTGCGGTCAGACGTAATTCTGTTATTTCTTGCTGTTTCTGCCTGATTATCATATCAAGGCGTTTCAAGTGCTTCAAATAGTCTTTCGCTTTCATGGGGTACAACTTCCTTTCTTCATCTTGAACCGAAACATGAACCGCTTCAAAGTTCGATATTTTAAGGGTTTTTCAATTTGCGGTTCAAGTTCAAGATGATTTTTTCTTTATTATATATTTTTCTAAAAACAACGAAATTTAATGTTGAAAAATTATTAAATAATAATAGAACTTAAAATCATCTTGAACCAACTTGAACCGCAACTCGAAAACCGTTATATTTCAAGACTTTCAAACGGTTCAAGTTCCCACAACTACAACTTGAACTTATCTTGAACTATCGTCCCAAAATTGAACCGCATCGCAAATTTTTCTAATCCAATCCTTGCGGGCTATCTGTTTAATCCAGCTTTCGGGAATTCCAGTTTCGCCGCCTACACCGTAATAAATCCCGGCAAGCCCGCCCGCAACTGCCGCCACGGTGTCGGTATCTTCGCCCAAGTTCACGGCGGTAAGAACGCAATCCCGGTATGTTTTTGTATTCAGAAAACACCAAAGTGCCGCTTCCAGCGTGTCAACTACATATCCGGAAGATTTCACAAAATTACGTTCCAACCATTCAATTTGTTCCAGCCTTTTGAATTCTGAAAGCATTGAAACATTGTCAAGCTGTTCTTTGTAATGCTGAATTCCCGTAAGCACCGCAACATCGTTCAAGTTTCCTTTCATAAGATTTTCCACAATCGCTGTATAAATTATGCAAGCAAAATCAGAAATGAAATGGGCGTGTGTTAGGTGTGCTACATTCAGAATTTGCGTCTGTTTATCGCTGTTGTCAGGCAACATCGCCACGGGAAGAATACGCATTAAAGCCCCGTTTCCGTTGTCCATGCGACTTTTACTGCCACAATCAAGCGGATCTGTGCCTTTGGAAAAGCGGATGATTGCCCGGCGTGTAGTGCCACCCACATCGAAAACTTCCCCGCAAGGCGTGAACCAATCATCTTCAAGCCAATCAAGAAAATTTTTCATAATATCCATCGGCTCAACCTTTCCTATTCGTCCCATGCTTTCAACTGTTGCAAGTGTCAGGCTGCTATCGTCCGACCATGTACCGGGTTTCTGATTGTATGTTCCGAACCCGATCATATCTTTCACTTCGTAGGTATCACGCTTCCGAAATTCCACGGGAACACCCAGCGCATCACCGACAACCAACCCCATAATTCCGTTATAAAATTTACTCATGTTCAATGCCCCTTTCAAAAAATTCAAGATTGTTCAATTTCGTGTTCCACCTGATAAAGCCGTCCCGGTTTTCTCTGAAATTTTCCCTGTATCGTAAAAATAGTTCAAGTAATCGCACAATCAGCTTGAAATTGAACCGCTTTTTGTGCTGTGTTAAATCTTCCTGCACATATACGAAAACATCTTCTATATCCTGAATCGCTTTCGTATATCCCCGGTTAAAATCCCCTGATAGTCGTTCCATAATTACACCCCCAAAATACGGGCGGCAATCATATCCGCTGTGTGGGTATAAAGCACGTTCGGGAATTGGGTGCAAGCCCTTCCGTAACTGTTCCAATTCTCTTTTTCATCAAAAGCGCCCATGTGCCACCTGATACAATACATTTCTTCTTCCGTAAGCTGCATATACCTTTGAAGCATAATCACGGATTTTTCCCCGTGTCCGGGAAGAAGGGTTGCATTGTTATATTCCCACGCTTCATTTTCGGTTTTGTGGTAGTTGTCCACTTTGCAAATGTCGTGAAACATTCCCACAATTAGTGGGCTTCGCTCATCTTGCCATTTCAATTCAAGTCGCTTTGTAAGCGACAAAAGGGAATTCGTTACGGTTAAACTGTGATCGAAAAGCGCCCCTTCATAAGCACCATGGTGATGAATTGAAGCGGGGGCGGTAAAGAACCCCATTTCCTGTAAATCGTCCACGAATTCACGCTTGAATCTGTCCGGCATACAGTAATACATTGTTTTGTTGAACTGTTCAATACGTTCTTGTTCGCTGAAAAAATTGATTTCTTTCATGTTATCTGAACTCCCTTCCTGTTTTAATGTCTTTGATTGCAATTCGTTCAATCAGTTCAAACCCCGCTGAACGAATAATGAATTTCAGAACTTTAATCAGTTCCCCGGTTTTCCGTTCCAGTTCGGCATCTTCCTTGATAACGTCCTTTGTTCCGTAATATGC
>CANRIQ010000025.1 GCA_947630655.1 uncultured Clostridia bacterium
GCGCATGATGCGGGAATCTCTCGCGAAAATCGCCTCTCTCACGGGAGAGTGGACCTTGCTTTGCGGGCATGGCGAGCCGACAACGCTTGCCGAGGAAAAACGCTTTAACCCGTATATGTATAATTGCTAGAATTATTGTATTTCCGAATTTGGTTTTTTGTAGGAAATCACAAAACTTGGCGATTTAGACGGAAAATGCCCTTTTGCCGCTTGACAAAAGGGTGCTTTTTTGGTACAATCATAGTTGGAGTACATAGAATGGCTTTCGATTTTTTGATTAGTTTACGGAGGAAATTATTATGAACGGAAAGACAACCGCACTTGTTTCGTATATTGGCTGGATTGGCTGGCTTATTGCTCTGCTTGCCGGTGACAAGGAAGATCAGTTTGCAAAGTTCCACCTCAACCAGAACCTCATTATTTATCTTATTGGTCTTATTCCCGTTATCGGGTCTATCGCCGCTCTCGTCCTTTGGATCATGGGGCTTATAAACGCTGTAAACGGCGAGGCAAAGCCGCTTCCCGTAATCGGCGAATGGCATATCCTTAAGTGATTTTTGCGCAAAACAAAAGCTGTCGTGCAAAACGGCGGCTTTTTTTGTTTTATTGTGCAATTTGGGGCGGTAACTACTTGACTTTTTCCAAAAATGAGTTATAATAATAATGTATGTGTTGTTTTCCCGAAATGTGGAAATAAACGGAAATTATATTATGCGAGGACGGAATAATTATGAAGTATATGGGACTTAACGAGCTCAGAGAGAGCTATCTCTCCTTTTTCGAGAGCAAGGGACATTTAAGAATGGCAAGCTTCCCGCTGGTGCCGCAGGGGGACAACTCCGTGCTGCTGATAAACGCGGGTATGACGCCGCTGAAGAAGTATTTTCAGGGCATTGAAGAGCCGCCGCGCCACCGCGTGACGACCTGCCAGAAGTGCATAAGAACGCCCGACATCGAGAACGTCGGCAAGACCGCGCGTCACGGGACGTATTTCGAGATGCTCGGCAACTTCTCGTTCGGGGATTATTTCAAGCATGAGGCGATTGCTTGGGCGTGGGAGTATCTTACGAAAACGCTTGAAATACCGCCCGAGAGACTGTGGGTGACTATCTACGAGGAGGACGACGAGGCGGGCGACATCTGGGCGAACGAGATAGGCGTGCCGCGCGACAGGATTATAAAGCTCGGCAAGGCGGACAATTTCTGGGAGCACGGAAGCGGTCCTTGCGGTCCGTGTTCGGAAATTCACTTCGACAGGGGCGAGAAGTACGGTCCGCTGGAGAGCTTCGAGCAGGCGGAGGAGAACGACCGTATTATCGAGATCTGGAACAACGTTTTCACGCAGTTTGACAACGACGGCAACGGAAACTATACCCAGCTTAAGACCAAAAACATCGACACGGGAATGGGACTTGAGCGTCTGGCGTGCGTTATGCAGGACGTTGACAACCTTTTTGAAGTGGACACCGTCAGAAATATTCTCGAGAGAATTTGCTCGATTGTCGGCGTGAAATATCACGAGGACGACAAAAAGGACGTTTCAATCCGCGTTATCACCGACCATATCCGCTCCACGACCTTTATGGCGGGCGACGGCATTCTCCCGTCCAACGAGGGGCGCGGCTATGTTATGAGAAGACTGCTCCGCAGAGCGGCTCGTCACGGCAGACTTCTGGGCTATCACAAGCCGTTTTTGTATGAGGTTTGCGATACCGTTATAGACGAGAATGTCTCGGCTTATCCCGAGCTTGCCGAAAAACGCGCTTATATCAAAAAGGTCATTCAGCAGGAGGAGGAGAGCTTCGCAAAGACCGTTGACAAGGGCACGGAAATTCTCTCCGATATGATTGAAAAGCTTCAAAAAGAGGGCAAAACCGTGCTTTCGGGAGAGGATATCTTCAAGCTCCACGACACCTACGGCTTCCCGATTGACCTTACTAAGGAAATTCTCGCGGAAAAAGGACTTTCCGCGGACGAGGACGGCTTTGCGGAGTGCATGAAGGTTCAGAAGGACACCGCAAGAGCGAACAAATCCCTCGGCGGCGGCTGGGATAACGCGAAAAATTCCGCGCTGGACGCGTTTTCGACGGAGTTTGTCGGGTATGAGACGCTGACGTCCGACACGAAAATTCTTGCTGTCGTAAAGGACGGGGAAATTGTCAATTCCTGCAAGACGGGCGACAAGGTGGGCGTTGTCATCGAAAAAACGCCGTTTTATGCGGAAATGGGCGGTCAGGTCGGCGACAGAGGCGTTATCACAAAGGGTGATTGCGTTCTCGAAGTCCTCGACACCAAAAAGCTCGGCGGCGGGCAGTTTATCAGCACCTGCGAGGTGAAGTCGGGAGAATTTTCGACGGGGGACAACGTTACCGCTAAGGTTGACGATGAGCTTCGTATGGCGACCGAGCGCAACCACACCTGCTGTCATATTCTCCAGGCGGCTTTGCGGCACGTTCTGGGCGAACACGTTCACCAGTGCGGCTCGCTTGTGTCTCCCACGCAGTGCAGGTTCGACTTTTCGCATTTCAGCGCGCTTTCCGATGAGGAAATTCTCAACGTTGAGAAATACGTGAATAACGTGATAATGGCGGCTGTGCCCGTTGTAACGGAGGTTCTGCCGATTGAGGAAGCCCGCAAAAAGGGCGCGATGGCTCTGTTCGGCGAAAAATACGGCGATGTGGTAAGGGTTGTGTCCGTGGGTGATTATTCAACGGAATTCTGCGGCGGTACGCACCTTAAAAATTCGGCGCAGGCGGGGCTGTTCAAGATCGTTCTGGAAACGTCGGTTGCAAGCGGCGTGAGAAGAATTCAGGCGATTACGGGCATGGGCGTGATGTCGATGCTGTACGACTATGAAAATACGCTGAACAAGACCTGTGCGGTGCTGAAGGCGCAGAACGCGGACGACCTTGTGCGCCGCGCGGAGAGCGTGATGACGGAGCTGCGCGAAAAGGACAAGAAGATTGAGAGCATGGAGCAGGCAGCGGCGAACGAAAAGCTCGGCACGCTTGGGGAGAACGTTCCCGAGGTGAACGGCGTGAAGATTATCACGGCGCAAATCGACGGCACGGGCGCGGACGGTCTTCGCAAGGTCGGAGACAGCCTTGCGGACAGATTTGACTGCTTTGCGGCGGTTCTGGCGGGGACTTCCGACGGAAAATCGAATATTCTCTGCAAATGCTCTAAGAGCGCGGTAGCTAAGGGCGCGAATGCGGGCGTTATCGTCCGCGAGGTGGCGGCTGTCGCGGGCGGCAAGGGCGGCGGCAAGCCGGATCAGGCTATGGCGGGCGTTCCCGACGCAGGGAAGTTGTCCGAGGCTCTTTCGGCGGCTGTTGAGATTGTTAAAAAGCATATCGGGTGATATTTAAGGAGATTTTATGGACTGCTTATTCTGCAAAATAATCGCAGGGGAAATCCCCTCGACTAAGGTCTACGAGGACGATAAAATTCTGGCGTTTCGGGATATAAATCCGCAGGCTCCTACGCATATTCTGGTTATCCCGAAGGAGCATATCGCGGGGGTTGACGCGCTGAATGAGGAAAATGCGGCGGTAGTGGCACATATTTTCGCGAAAATCGCCGAAATCGCCAAAAACGAGGGGCTTGTAAACGGCTTTCGCGTTGTGTCGAACGTGGGCGAGGACGGCGGTCAGACCGTGCGGCACCTGCATTTCCACATTCTCGGCGGACGGAAGCTTGATACTCAAATGGCGTAATTATGGGAGTTATCACCGAAAACGAGCTGAAAGCGCAGATAAAATCGCGAAATCTGGCGCGGGTGTATTTTCTGTTCGGCGAGGAGGATTTTCTCGTTCGGACGTATGCCGAACGCATCATAAACGCCGCTGTGCCCGAGGACGCGCGGGATATGAATTATGCGCGGTACGAGCGCGCGCCGAGGGCTGAGGAGTTGTCGGATTTTCTCGGGAATATCCCGTTTTTGTCGGAATATAGGTGCGTGCTGATCGAGGATGTCGACGTTATGGACGAATCCGAATTCAAGGCGTATTCGTCCGTTATTGAAAATCTGCCCGAGACGGCGGTGCTGGTTATTGCGCAGACGAATGTTCGGCTTGAGGCGAAAAAAGGGGAGTCCAAACCCAAAAAATCCGACCGGACGAGCAAAAAGGGCGAGAGTAAGGCAAAGCGGCTTCGGACTGTCTGCGAGAAGGCGGGCGCGTCCTGCGAGTTTAAACAGCTTTCTCCCGCGGCAATCTGCGCTATCGCGGAAAAGAAGATTGAACGGCTGGGCTGTTCTATCGACAGACAGACCACTCTGCGGCTGGTTGAGGAGTGCGGGAGAAGCCTGACGGTTTTGCAGATTGAAACCGACAAATTGTGCAGCTATAAGCAGTTTTCCGACAACAAGGAAATAACCGTTTCGGATATTGAAAAGCTCGTTCCGAAGCGCGTGGAAACAAGCATTTTCACGCTGGCGGGGGAGATTTTCGCGGGGAGAACAGGCAGGGCTCTTACCATTCTCGATGAGCTTATCGCGCAGAAAAACAAGCCCTCGTCGGTGTTCGCGGTGTTTTCGGAGCATTTTGTGGATTTGTACCGTGCAAAGCTTTCTATGAACGCGGGGAAGAACCCGCCCGATATGGTTAAGGCTTTCGGTTACGCGCCGAACAGGGCGTTTATCGCAGGGCGTGCGTTCACTTCGGCAAGGTTCTTGTCAAAGGGTTATCTTTCGCGGTGTCTGGAAATTCTCTACAGCACGAATTTGCTGTTAAATTCCTCGAAAACCGACGACAGACTGCTTGTAGAGCGGGCGATAACCGAGATTGCCGCACTGCCGAAGAACTTGTAAATTATGATTAAGATTAAACAAGCCGTCATTGTCGAGGGACGCTATGACAAAATAAGGCTTTCAAATATAATAGACGCGGTTATCGTTCCCGTAAACGGGTTTTCCGTTTTCAAGGACCGCGAAACGGCGGAGCTTATTAAGGCTTTAGCGCAAAAAAACGGCATTGTTATCCTCACCGACAGCGACAGCGCAGGTTTTCGCATACGCACGAAAATACGGGAGATTGCCCGCGGGTGCGAGGTGATAAACGTGTATATCCCCGACCTTCAGGGCAAGGAAAGGCGCAAGCGCGAGCCCTCTAAGGAGGGTTTGCTCGGGGTGGAGGGAATTGACGACAAAACGCTTGTAGAGGCGTTCAGAAAAGCCGGAGTTTTCGCGGAAAATTCGGACTTGCCGAAAACAGATCCCGTCACAAAAGCCGATTTGCTGGAGCTGGGGGTTATCGGCGGGGAAAATTCTCACCTTAAGCGAAAGGCTCTGCAAAAGGCTCTGGGGCTTCCCGAGCGGCTTTCCGCAAACCTGCTGCTGGAGATACTTAATGTAATGTACACGCGGGAGGAATTTCTGAAAATAGCAAAGGATTTATCAAAATAATCACAAAAGGAGCTTTATCATGGTCTTTTCCAGTCTTACGTTTTTGCTGGTCTTTCTGACAGTAACAATGATACTCTACTACATCTCTCCGAAAAAGCTTAAAAACGTCATTATTCTCATAAGCGGACTGCTGTTTTACGCGTGGGGAGAGCCTATTTACGTTCTTGCGATGATAGCTTCCACGGCTATAGACTACACGGCGGGGCGAATTATCGACAAATTCGACGACAAGCCCGTTATACGCAAAATTTGCCTTATCGTATCTCTTGTAATGAACCTCGGACTGCTTGGGGTATTCAAGTATTCGGGATTTCTTATCAATTCGCTTAACAACTGGTTCGGGTGGAGCATTCCGAACCCGAATTTGCCGCTGCCTATAGGCATAAGCTTCTTTACATTCCAGTCGATGAGCTATACAATCGATCTTTACAGACGTAAGATAAAGGTTCAGAAAAATGCGGCAAGCTTTATGGCGTTCGTGACGCTTTTTCCGCAGATTGTGGCGGGTCCTATCGTCCGCTATGAGGACATTCAGAACGAAATCGACGACCGCGTTATAACGGAGGATATGGTAGCGGGAGGAATTTCCCGCCTTATCACGGGTCTTGGGAAAAAGGTGCTTATCGCGGATAACATAGGGCTTGTCTGGACGGAAATCAAGGCTATGGAGCTTTCGAGCTTGTCGGCGGCGACGGCGTGGCTCGGCATTCTCGCGTTTACGTTCCAGATATACTTTGATTTTTCGGGTTATTCCGATATGGCAATAGGCTTGGGCAAGATGATGGGCTTCAACTTCCCCGAAAACTTCAACTATCCGTATATGTCGAAAAGCATTTCGGAGTTCTGGCGGCGTTGGCATATGACGCTCGGGGAGTGGTTCAAGAGCTATGTTTATTTCCCGCTCGGCGGCAGCAAAAAGGGCAAGGCGCGCACCGTGATAAACCTGCTTATCGTCTGGACGATTACGGGCATCTGGCACGGCGCGGCGTGGAATTTTATGCTCTGGGGAGCGTATTTCGGCATTCTGATAGTGCTGGAAAAGCTTTTCCTCGGAAAATGGCTTGAAAAAATACCCGCGTTTTTCAGTTGGCTTTATACATTCGTGCTGGTGGTGTTCGGCTGGGTAATGTTCGATGCGGTAAGCGCGCAGACCTACCACTTCGGCGACGTTTTCGGACAGGTTTTCGGCTATATCGGGGCGATGTTCGGGGCAAACGGCGTTTTCGCGGACAGCACTGCCCTGAATTACTTCGTAAACTACGGAATTATCTTCGCTCTGGCGGCTTTTGGCTGCACCGACGCGCTGAAGATAATCGTCAAAAAAATCCGCGACAAAGCCCCGCATTGGGTGCAGTACGGCTATCCGATAGCGCAGATGTGCGTTATGACGGCTTCCGTCGCGTTTGTTACAACCTCGACTTACCACCCGTTTTTGTACTTTAACTTCTAAGGAGGGCAAATTATGAAATTCAAAATGACACCGAACAAGCTGATGATAGCCCTCTTCTCGGCAATGCTTGTGGTTTTGCCCGTGGTATCGATAATTTTACCCAAACAGGACAAAAGCGAGGTTGAAAACCGCACTTTGCAACAGCTTCCGAGCCCGATAAATACCGTGAAGCTTCAGAGCGCGAAAAACCCGAAGGATGTGCTGGATTCGGTAAAATGGAAGTATATAAACAACCGCGAGGGCGAGGCGTTCCGCGATGATTTTGAGAAGTATCTGTGCGACCATATCGTCGGCAGAACCGAGTGGGTGAAATTATGCAACCGCTTGCAGACGCTTTCGGGAAAGCAGGAAATAAACGGTGTTTACACTGTTGACAACCGCATGATACAGGTCTTTAAGGGCTACGACCAAAAGAACGTTGACGGGTCGATAAGCGCGATAAACAAGTACGCCGAACGCCACCCCGACATGCAGGTTTATATGATGCTCGCGCCCACGTCGCAGGAGCTTTACGGGAACAAAATCCCCTCCTTTGCGGGACTTGCAAGCGAAAAGACGTTTATTGACGACGTGTACAAAAAGCTTGAAAATGTGACCCCGATTGACTGCTTAAGCTATCTCTCGGGACACTCCGACGAGTATATTTTCTACCGCACCGACCACCACTGGACGAGTCTGGGGGCGTATTACGCGTACTGCGCGGCGGCGAAAACGCTCGGCTACAGTGCGTACGGCAAGGGCTCGTTCAACATCGAGACCGCCTCGTCGGATTTTCTCGGCACGCTTTATTCGAGAACCCTTGACGACAGCGTAGAACCCGACGTTATGGAGTATTATTTCTTAGCGTCCAACGAACCTAAGGTTGAAATGACCGTAAATACGGGAACGGAGCTTTTGAAGTATGATTCGCTGTATGTGCGGGAATTTTTGGAGGTCAAGGACAAATATTCTTCGTTTACCGGAAGCAACGCCCCCCTTGTCGACATTAAAACCGACGTTGACAACGGCAAGTCGATTTTGGTGATTAAGGACAGCTATGCGCACTCGCTGGTGCCGTTTTTGTCAAAGCATTACAGCCGCGTGACAATGGTGGATTTGCGGTATATCCGCACCGATTTGGGGCGAATTGTAAACCTTGACGACTACGATCAGACTTTGATTATGTACAACGCCCTGACGTTCGCGGAGGATCAGAATTTGGGAGTTCTGACCCTTACAAAATGATTGACAAAAGGGAAATTCTGCTTGTTGTAGACAAAGCTGAGGACGGCATGACAACGCTTGATTTTCTGCGCCTGCACGGGTTTTCCAAACGCGCGGTGAACGTTCTCAAAACAAGCGGAGGACTGACGCGCCGCGGGGAAATTCTCCGAACGGTAGACAGGTTGTCCGCGGGGGACGAGGTGAAAATGGCGTTTTGGGAGCAGGGGTCGGAAATTGCCCCAAATCCCGCATTGCACGCCGATGTGGTTTTTGAAAACGAGGACTATGTGATTTTCGACAAGCCGCCGCTTATGCCGACGCACCCGTCGTTGTATCATTATGACGACACCTTGGCGAACCTTTTTGCGGCGAAATATCCGACGCTTACGTTCCGACCGCTGAACAGGCTGGATCTCGGGACGAGCGGGCTTTGCGTCTGCGCGAAAAACAAGCCTGCGGCGGCGGGGGTTGCTGTTCACAAGACGTATTATGCCGCGGTAAGCGGGGAAATTGCCGAGGGGGGAACGGTCTGCGCGCCGATTGGGCGGACGGGGAATTCGATTATAAAGCGCGAAGTTCGCCCCGACGGGAAATTTGCCGAAACGCTGTATAAGCCCGTTCTTGTGAAAAACGGCAGGACGCTTCTGGAAATATCTCTCAAAACAGGAAGAACCCACCAGATACGCATTCATATGGCGCATATCGGTTTTCCGCTTATCGGGGACGAAATGTACGGCGGAGATTGTTCGGTACTTCATAGTCAGGCTCTTCATTGCGGTAAAGCAGAGTTCCTCGATAAGCTTTCCGGTGAACAAATTTCCGCGGAAAGTATACTCCCGGAATACATTGAACGCCTGTTTTTGTGATGTTACCCAAAAAATCAAAAAAATTCTGTGATTTTTTTAGAAATTTTATAATAATACTTGATTTATTTTGAAGAATGTTGTATAATAATAAAGGATTATTCTGCAATAAATTCAGGAAAAGGTTTGATGTCTGTGATTTTCGGCAGTAAAATCATAAAGATTGATGTCCTTGATGACAAAGGGGCGTCTGTTCTTTCGGCTGAAAAGGGTTTTGTTATACCTACAAATATTGCTGCCGACGAGGACAGCATTATTATGATAAAGGGCAAAAATCTGCCCGAGCTTGATTATAATACAATAGTGTCGGTTGTCACCACCACGAAGGCGGGCGACAGGATAAAATATATGGGTGCTATTACCGTGTCGGTCGAGACGCAGATGAATATTAAAATTCTGCGGAACAACGATACGCAGGTTCTTGAGGAACGGCGCAGGTACTTTAAAATCAAGATTAACGAAAAGGGCAGGATGCTGTTTTTCGTGCGCGATGAAAAGACCATCCGGTATGACGAGCCGCTTGAGGTGACAATTCACGATATTAACGTCGGCGGCGTGTTTATGTCGGTGGACGAACAGCTTATGGAGGACGACCTTGTGTGTGTGGAGGTTGATCTTTTCGAGGATTATCCGCTTAATGCCGCGGCAAGGGTTTTGCGGGTACAGCGCGGCGACGACGGGAAAATCGTGGGCTACGGCTGTGAGTTTCAGGGGCTTACGGCGGCGCAGGAGGATTACATAGGACGCTATATTTACAAGGTGCAGTCCGAGATACGCCAGCGCAGAGCCGCTGAGGAGGAAAAGGCAAAGGGCTATTTCGGCGGCGAGTGATTTGTCGCTTAAAACGGGAATTTTTGACGTGGGGCAGTTCCGCGCCACTAATATTATATAATTTTACTGTTTAGGGGGAACGACGATGAGAAAATCGACTCTTAAATTCGGATTGATAGGCGTTCTGCTTGTCTTTGCGTTTGTGCCGTCCATACTTCTGGGGCTGGTAGGGACGTTTATGACGATAAATTACAGCAGTACGGTCGGCGAAAACGAGCTTGCGGCGGTGTCGCTTTCCAAATCCGGGGCGGTTGATGTGTTGTTTACGGGATACATCGACGCGGCAACCTCGCTTTCAAAGATGAGTTCCGTCATTCATGACGCCGAAAAGAGCAACGGCGAGGCTGACGCGGAGCTTGCGGCTCTTACAAGCGGCGAGGATATAATAGACGCGCTTATAGTCGGCAAGGACGGCACGGTTATCAACTCCTCGAAGAAGAGCCAGACGGGCAATTTCGAGCATTTCGGCGAGGGCGGACTGCTTGCGGTGTCGGGCTTGCTTTCGTGGGAGAGTTATCAGACCGACGCGTTCTATGTTTCGCACGAGATAAAGGGCACAAGCGATCTCGGGTATGCGGTAATTGTTGTTTCGATTGACGGGACGGGGCGTATCGTAAACGCTTTGTCGGGGAATTACCTTGACGGCAAGGCATATCTTGCTCTGGCGGATTCCACGGGCAATATCATAAACTTTAACGGCACGGGCAATCTGCTTAAGGAAGGGCAGGTTGACGGTTCCCTTAAAAACGCTATAGTATCGTCGTTTGCAGAGTCGGGTTCGGGCGCGGCAAACACCGCCGAGAACACTAAGGTCGAAAAGGCGGGCAGATACACCATAGCCTTCGGCAATATCCCGAATGTAAATAACTGGCACTGGGTCGGCATTACGACTTCCTCCGCGCTTACGGACTTCGCTTCCACGACAAATATAATCATCTGGGCGGTTGTCGCGGTGGTTTGCGTTGTTGCCGCGCTGATTGCGTTTGTCATCATCGGAAAATTTGTTGCCAATATGCAGAATGTGCTTAAGGAAATGAGCGCGATAAACCTCGACGAGGGCACTATCACAATGCGCTTCGATACTAAGCACGACAAGAGCGAGCTTGGCGCGATTAAGAGCTCGTTCAACGACTTTGTCGATGAGGTTCACCTGAACGGCGAACGTTACCGTACAATCGCGGCGTTGTCGGATAATATGCTGTTCGAGTGGGATTTCCACAAGGAGAGAATGTACGTGTCCGACAATGTTCTTGCAAAGTTTGATCTTGACATCAAATCCGCAACGCTTTCAAACGGGCGTTTCCTCGATTCTCTTATGAATCAGGAGCAAGCGGATAAGTATAAGCGCGATATTAACACGCTGCTGAAAAACCAGGGAAGCTACAGCGCGGAGTATCAGCTCAAGGCTAAAAGCGGCGCGATGGTCTGGGTTTCCTGCAAGGCAACCTGCATTTCCGACCGTCTGGGCGAGCCGCTGCGCGTTATCGGCGTATTGACCGATATCGACAACGAAAAGAAGCTGGAGGTTCAGCTTTCCGAGCGCGCAAGCTACGACTTTTTGTCGCAGCTCTACAACAGAAGCACGTTTATCAAGAAGCTGTCGCAGGAGCTTGACCGCAGAGGATTTAAGAAGGTCGGCACGATGTTTATCGACGTCGATGACTTCAAGTTTATCAACGACCGTTACGGGCATGCGGTGGGCGACGAGGTTATCAGATTTGTCGCTGACACCATAAGGAAGAAGGTTGACGACCGCGGAGGCTTTGCGGGACGCTTCGGCGGAGATGAATTTATGCTCTGCTATACCAACCAGGACGATATTGCGAACCTTGAACAGATCGCAATGGATCTTATTGACGAGCTGTATGTCGGCTATACGACGGACGACGGCAGACTTATCAATGTTCGTGCCTCTATAGGTATATCCTACTGCCCCGAGCATACCGAGGACGTCAACGAGCTTATCGCGTTTGCGGATACGGCGATGTACTTCGTTAAGAAGAACGGTAAGACGAATTACCACGTCTATGTTCCGGAGGACAGCGCGTCAGACGAGTATAAAGATCCCGAATTCTGATAAAATATTATCGACAGGGACGGGCAGGGGCGTACTATCGTACACTTTTGCGCGTCCCTGCTTACGTTTCGATTTGGAGGAATTGCATTGACAAAGGTACTGGCTGTCACCAACCAAAAGGGCGGCGTTGGAAAGACCACAACCTGCGCGGGACTGTGCGGGGGACTGGCGAAAATGGGCAACAGGGTGCTTGCGGTGGACCTCGACCCGCAGGGTAATTTGAGCTTCAGTCTGGGGATTGAGGTTGAGGATAACTACACAATTTACGATGTTATGAAGGGAAACTGCGACATAGGCGACGCGGTTATTCACGGGGAAATCTGCGATGTTGTGCCGTCGAATATTCTGCTGTCGGGGCTGGAGCTGGAGATGACGGGCGTAGGGCGGGAATACGTTCTGCGCGAGCAGCTCGGGTATATCAAAAAGGACTATGATTATATAATTCTGGACACTCCGCCGGCTTTGTCGGTACTTACGATTAACGCTTACACCGCGTCGGACGAGCTTATTATCCCGATGTTGTGCGAGGTGCTGTCGCTTCAGGGAATTGCCCAGCTGCGGCAGACAATTTTCGCTGTCAAGAGGTATTACAATAAATCTCTTACGGTGCGGGGAATTCTTTTAAATAAGTATAACCCGCGGCTTACGCTTACAAAAGAGGTTGAGGATCTGGCGCAGATGATTGCCGAACAGCTTGATACAACCATTTTCAAGACGAAAATAAGCGCGTCGGTGGCGATTGCGGAAGCTCCCGCGCACGGCGAGTCGATTATCACCTATTCGCCGAACAGCCGCGCCGCAAAGGAATACAACGCGTTTATAAAGGAGCTTATCGGGGCGGACGAGAACGTTTCGGGCAATGTTAAACAGCCTAAAAGGAAAAGCAATAAAAGTGGTGGTGCTAAATGAGCAAAAAAACGGGCAAAGAGCTTTCGCGGCAGGGGTGCAGGACGCCGCAGGTGATGAAGCTGCTGGAAAAAGGCGATAATTCCCGGAACGAGGTAATTCTCGCGGGGAAAAGTCGAATTCCGCAGAAGCTGCGTCATCGCGAGCCGCTGTCGAAAATAATGCGGCGCGATCTCGGGGAGAGCTTTGCAAACGAGCAGGACACCGTAGTCGTGAATATCACCGAGCTTGCTATCGGCAGGGAAGCTCCCGAGGTGCTGGACAGGTTTAACGCGTGCAGTTGTCAGAAATGCGTTGAGGCGTTTTCGATGATAATCGCAGAAAAGGTTCCCGCGAGGTTTGCGCGGGTGGGCGATCTGTCGAGCAAGCAGCGCGCTTTAAGCGACAGGATAGAGCCTATGCGAAAGGTCGTTATGACCGAGATGATAAGAGAGCTTATCTGCACGGGAAAGCGGTGTTATCACGACGATAATAACGAGGATAAAAAGGATAAAGAGGACTAATTACAGGAGAATATTATGGCACTTGATATTGGAATAGATCTTGGAACGGCGAATATAATCATTACGGTCTCGGGGAAGGGCATTGTGCTGAATGAACCGAGCGTTGTGGCATACGACAGGAAGAAAAAGGCTGTCGTGGCGGTCGGAACAGAGGCTTATAAGATGATAGGAAGAACGCCCGAATATATCGTTGCGGTGCGCCCGCTTAAGGACGGAGTTATTTCCGACAACGATATGACGCAGGCGATGATTAAGGAATTTATACACATAGTAAACGGCGGGTTTATGGTAAAGCCGCGCGTGGTGCTGTGCGTGCCGAGTTCCGTGACCGATGTTGAGAGAAGAGCGGTGGTTGAAGCGGCACTGTCGGCGGGGGCGAGGAAGGTTTATCTTATCGAAGAGCCGATTGCCGCGCTTATCGGTGCGGGAATTGACATCTCAAAGCCCAACGGCACAATGGTTGTGGATATCGGCGGCGGCACGTCGGATGTGGCTATCGTTTCGTTCAACGGCATTGTTCAGTCGCGGTCGGTCAAGATGGCGGGGAACAAGTTTGACGCGGCGGTAATTCGTTATATTACGCAGAAATATAAAATTCTCATAGGCGAAAAAACTGCCGAGAAGGCGAAAATGGAGATTGCAAACGTGTTTAACCCGACGGGGCAGAAGAAAATGACTGTCCGCGGAAGACACTTGCTTAAAGGACTGCCGGAGAGCCTTGAAATAACGGATGTGGATATGTACGAGGCACTGCACGACAACGCTATGGAAATTGTCGAGCAGGTGAAGCTGGTGCTGGAATCCACGCCGCCGGAGCTTGTGGGAGATATTTTAAGCAACGGAATTCTGCTGACGGGCGGCGGAGCGATGCTCGGCGGGCTTGCGGAGCTTATTTCCGACCACGTCGGCGCACCGTGCTTTATCGCGGAAAAGCCTATAGAATGCGTTGCAAGGGGCGTTGAAATGGCGTTTTCTATGTCGAATTCTCTGCTTGACGGCTTCGAGCAGGTCCAGCTTTACGGGTTTAAATAAGGAGGTTTTATGAAACTGTTAAAAAAAGCGCCGTTTATGGAAGCGGCGGGCGACAAGGGGCACAATATTTTCGCAGAGCTCGGGATCGCGCTGCTGGTTTTTCTGACAGCGCAGACGGCTATGGGGATAATTCAGGTTGTCGGAATGATAGGCGGGATATTTTTCGACCCGATGCTTGCAAACGTACTGATAAAAGCTGAACAGCCGGCGGAATATTCCGAGATTTTGCAGGCTTTTACAGCGTCGTTGTGGACAGTTTTGCCCATGCTGTATTCAAACGCGATTTTAATTCTCTGCCCGATACTCTATTGCAAGTTTTTTGAAAAGCGCAAGCCTTCAACCCTCGGATTTGTGAAGAAGGGCGCAGTTCCTCAGTATCTTGTCGGGATAGTATGCGGATTTGTCATGTTTTCGGCAATATTTTTCGTTTGTATGCTTCTGGGCGGCGTGAAGCTGGACGGCGTTTCAAAGGACATCTCCACGCCCTCGGGAATTGGCATTATAGCGGCGTTTTTCTTCGGATATTTAATTCAGGGCATGGCGGAGGAGGTTTTCTGCCGCGGGTATCTTATGGTGACAATAAGCCGCCGTTATAGCGTTACGACGGGCGTTCTGGTAAGCTCGGCGGTGTTCGCGCTGCTGCATATCGCAAACCCGGGGCTGTCGGTTTTGGCATTCGTCAATTTGTTTTTGTACGGGGTGTTTGCCGCGCTGTTGATGATAAGATTTAACAACATCTGGCTTGCGGGAGCGTTCCATTCGGTGTGGAATTTCACACAAGGCAACTTCTACGGCGTTTCGGTAAGCGGAATGGCAAAAACGCAGTCGATTTTAACCTCGCACGGAACCGATGTTCCCGCGTTTATAAACGGCGGAGCATTCGGCTTCGAGGGCGGAATTTGCATGACAATGGTGATAGTTTCGGGGATTATTGCATTATTTGTTTCAATAAAGCTTAAGGAGAGGAAAAGCAGGACAGAATAATAAGGAGTAACGGTCTGATGATTTTTTTTACAAGCGATCTGCATCTCGGACACAATAACATCATTAAGCACTGCAACCGCCCCTTCAGCAGCGTTGAGGAAATGGACGAGACGCTTATAGTCAACTGGAACTCCCGCGTGGGGGACGGCGACAGCGTTTACATACTGGGGGATCTGATGTTCAGGAATACCGTGCCGCCCGATGAGTACCTGCGGCGGCTGAAGGGCAAGAAGCATCTGATTGTCGGCAACCACGACCGTTATTGGATGAAGGACGCGGATCTTGACAAGTATTTTTGCAGCATTGACAATCTGCTGTATATGACTACGGGAAAGGAACAATGCGTGCTGTGCCACTATCCGATGATGACGTGGCCGCATGTGCACAGGAGTTACATGGTGTTCGGGCATATCCACAACAACACCGATCAGGCGTTCTGGCGGCTGATTGAGCAGTCTGAGGTGATGTTTAACGCGGGAGTGGACGTGAACTATTTTTTCCCTGTCACGTTTGACGAAATGGTTGCCAACAACATCGAATTCAAGCGGCAGGCGGCGGAAGCGGCGGAGCGCGCTGAGACTTAAAAATAAGGCTGCTAAAACGTTTTTTTGCAGCATATAATTAAACAGGCGGATACAGAGTATTTGCCTGTTTTTCGCGTTTGCAAAGTACAGTTTTAATGTGGAAAATTGGATATTATTTGCATATTTTCCACTATTTTGGGGATTTTTTTCCGGCGATTTTTGTATAAATTGACGGAAATTTAGCGATTTTTTGTGCAGAATTACAAAAATATAAAAATTGAGAAAAAACTCTTGACAAATCGGTTTTGGGTGTGCTAAAATCTAATTGATAAACACCGAGTTAAACCGAGGGTTCGGCTCGGGTTTCGGGTTTCTCTATACTCTATCAGGATCGGGATATTCGCGGGTTGCCGCGTATCCACACTTTTGCGGAAGGAGGTTCGATCCGTGCGGCGTGCGGACGGATCGGCGATTATGGCAGAATACTTATCACCGGGTGTGTATGTGGAGGAATTTGAATCGGGCGGCAAGCCTATGGAGGGCGTCGGAACAAGTACGGCGGGCTTCGTGGGATTGGCTGTGCGGGGTCCCGTGGGCGGGGTGCCGCAGCTTGTGACAAATTTCGCGGATTTCAAGAGAAAATACGG
>CANRIQ010000026.1 GCA_947630655.1 uncultured Clostridia bacterium
TAGGGTTGATATATACATTTACTGAATGTGCTTTCGTTCCGAATTATCATTGGGTAATTGTGCGGTGTTGCCTTAATACAAAAGCATACCAACAATCAATAAGCACTACTTATGCCTCTGTACTGAACTTAAAGAGCAAATTGAAAAGTCATTGCTTTTTATCTGTAACTGCAACACCCCAAGCTAATATCCTTATCGAAGCATTTGATACTTTGTCACCCGATTTTGGCGAATTAGTATATCCCGGTGAGGGATACTGCGGATTGCAGGAATTCCATGGTGAAAACGCTGATAGGTATATCAAGGAAATTCCCGAAACTGAACCAAATCTGCTTGACGACATGGGTGTACCCGAATCAGTTTACCTGGCTATGGCTACTTTCTTTGTGGGTAACGCTATTAGAAGAAGCCGTGGTGATATGGGAACTCACGCCATGCTAATACATCCGAGTCAGAAAAAATTTGATCATCGAGTTGTAGAACAAAAAATACAAGGCGTTCTGGATGATTGGAAGGCAAAGGCGAAAACACGTTTAGCGGGGAAAAGGGACATTGCATATAATTCCTTAAAACATCTTTTAAAGAAAGCATATGATTCTTTCATTTTAGATGGCATAACGTGTTATTCATTTGACGATCTTGAAAGCCAAATATTAGATAGAATTAAACAGTGTTCCCCTGTTTTGATATGCAACAGCGAAGAAAATGCCAGCGAAAACGCTAAACTCTATACAACTAATATTTTTGTAGGCGGGAACCTCGTTGAAAGAGGCATTACATTCAAAGGTCTTGCTGTCACTTATATAACCAGACGTGCAAAGGGAAAAAGCAATGTAGATAATACAGAACAGCGTGCACGCTGGTTTGGATACAAGGCTAAATATCTTGATGTATGCAGAGTGTTTACTACAAGAGATATTAAAGATGATTTCGCAAGCATATTGGAACATGACGAGGATATGTGGGCTTCAATTGAGAGAGCGCAGGAGCGCGGCATAGCATTTAAGGATATGCCTAGGATATTCAAACTAGCTCGTAGCGCATATCTTAATCTCACGAGACGGAATGTGGCTCGCACAGAAAACTTTGCTCTTTCTGAATGGAAGCCTCAAAAATACTTTATTGTTGATGAACAGATAGTATTACAAAACACGGCAGTTATTGCGGACTACAGGAAAAAGCACGAAAACCGATTGACTGAGCAGAAACACAACAGCATACAGGTTCACAAGGTTCTGGGAAATCAACGCTTTGAACAGGTTTACAGTGAAATGTTATCGAAACTTCAATTTGCAAGTAACGAGTTCCTTGACGACAGATACTTCGCTAAATTGAATGATGCCCTTATAAAACTGCAACTGGATATTCCTGTTGATATTTACTGGATTAGAGATATAGAACACTCGACCCGTAAAATTAGGGAAGATTATTCCATTCAGCAGTTATTCCAAGGTCGTAACCCTAATACTTCCAGCCCTTTGTATTACGATGGCGATCGAAGCCTGGCAGATAGTGAACCCGAGCATATCCAGCTTCAAATTCACTTCGTTAAGCCTACTAATATGCCGGAAATAAATTATTATGCACCTGTATTGGCTTTATATGTTCCGGAAAGTTGTGCAGATGCATTATCTAAATTGGTGGTGAGAGCAAATGGATAGCAAAACAATTCTCGAAAAGCTTGAAGGCAAATCGGCTGTTTCTCAATCATACGAGGTTTTTGCCGTAGGAAACAGTTCTTGCTATTTTGGCAAAGATAACAATAACAATGTAGTGTTTATGATTCCGTCGAAAATGCCTAGAGTTGCCCCTATCTATCAGGAGACTAAATCTCTTAGATTTGCGTTCAATAAAAAATGCACATTTAGGAGTGATACTGAAGAAAAAACGCAGATAGTTCATCTACTCACTTGCAAGGAAGAAAACGAAGATAAGGTATTGGCTTTTATTCGACTTACAAGAGCGTTTGCCCAGGGCGAACGAGATAACGATCAATTATACTTGTCCAAACTCTTTTCCTCAATTTCTTCTCTTTTTGACAGGAAAAGGCAAGTGTCTGAGATTGAACTTCAAGGATTATATGCCGAGTTATATGTGATACTTCACTTCTACAACGTCGGATGTGACATATCAAAATGCTGGCAGTCCAAAAATATGATGAAATTTGATTTTTCTATTAATGAGAAAAAGCGTATGGAAATCAAATCCACCATCAGAACTAGTAGGACGCATCATTTCAAGCATGATCAACTTCTGAGCGAACTTTATGACATACGAATCGTATCCATAATGCTCCAGAAAAATGATTATGGCGAATCTCTAGGGGAATTAATCGAGCAGATTAGAGACAAGTTCGCAGATAATTATGCACTATTGGTTCATATCGAATCAACCATATCGCATATTTCTAGCGAGGAATTGTATCGCATAAAATACGATAGCACATATACTAAGACGAATTTACGTTACTTTAATGCAAAGGATATTCCACACTTCAATGAGAAAACTCCTGATGGTGTCTTCAATGCAGAATACGATTGTTCTCTTGATACTTCACCAGCATTGAGCGAACAGGATATGATTTCTTGGTTAACGGAGGTATAAAATGTTTAAAACCTATGATTTGTTCACCCATCGTAATATAAACGATCTAGTTCCGGAAATAGTGTACTACTATCTGTTCCAAGGGCTAAGCCTAACCGCAATTGAAGAGAAAATGTTTAAAACGGATAATTACCATGGATGGCTAAGCAAGACTTTTCTTAATTACTATGGCATTGACACCGAAAAAGAAAATAAGGGAATTTATGCCGGCAAGACTGTTCCCGAAGTCGTTAGTGAATTGTATAAGAGTTCCAATATTGCACATTTGCGAGTAGCAAAATTGTTGAAAGAGAAATACTTATAATCAATTCGCATCACAAAAGTTTTTATCTGCACTATGTCCAATAATATTTCAAATGGCAACATTATGGCAACAAAAATTCGGATAGCCGATATTTCATAGATAACTCAAATAATGCGTATACCACGAGCTAAATCGCTTACACAAAATTGTTTAGATTGCGTTTCTCGGGAGCGAGTGGGAATAAAAACACTCGCCCCGAAAATCCCTTTGTAATGCGGATTTTCGGGGTTTGTTCTGTCTGTTGGCTACAAAATGCTACATTTTACGGATTTTTTTGTAGCCAACGCGCTTGAAACGCTCAAATTTCATCAAGCTTATTGGCTGCTTCTATCTGCTTGTTGGGGTACAGGTGGCTGTAAGTATCAAGCGTTGTCTGAACCTTTTCATGTCCGAGCCTTTCGGCAATCAGCAGCGGTGAGAAACCCATTTCAATAAGGAGCGAGGCGTGACTGTGGCGTATATCGTGTACGCGTATTCTCTTAACTCCCGACGCTTTGCACGCTTTCTCCATTTCGTGATAGAGATAATTCTTCGTGTACGGAAACATTCTGTTGTCGGGTTTCAGCTCGTAACACTTGTCATTGGGCACAAAAAGGACGTTTTGTCAAAACGTCCTTTTGTTTTTGTTCGGATTATTTTTGGCTCGCCATTCACCAACAGGTTTATGGCAGTCCGATAATCATATATCTTCGTTAAAGAAATCCGAATCAATTCTTTTCACACAGTATGTAGCCAAAGTTGAAACGCCGAGATTATATTCAATCATCAGCTTTGCAAGCTGTTTTCCGTTTACAAGAACAATTTTATTCTGCGTTTGCTTTGAAACAATTTCCGCCGCGCCTTTTGTAAAATCAGATGTTGTTATGAATATTTCCTTGGTCGCGCCTTGCGTAGTAGCAAGCGCGCCGATAAATTTCTGGATTTCCGGGCGGCTGACAAGATTGTCTTTTTTCCACTGTTTAGCTTGAATATAAATACAATCAAACCCGAATTTGTCCGCGCTTACAATCCCGTCAATACCCTCGTCACCGGACTTCGGAGTAACTGCATCCTTGTTTTCTTCCAACTTGCCATACCCCATTGCAATCAGCAATTTAACAACAAGCCGCTCGAAATCATACGGCGATATTTTCATAATTTCAGACATCAAATCTTCTGTAAGTTCATCGTCCAATTCTTTAAGAGCTGATGCTATTCGCTCCTGCGGACTTTCCGAATTTGAAGAAATTTGCTGTTCGCTTTCACCGCCGTGCAAAGTGTGCCCTTGAAAATCCTTGAAAGCTTCAAATTGATTGAGATACTCTAAAGTAACACATTCCGAGCCTTGTTTAAAGGCTTTTTCACCAAGCTCGGTAAGTTTGAAATTGGCTCTTTGCGGACTTTCAATAAGCCCCGCTTTCATCATATATGTTTTTGCCCAGCCAACTCTGTTATGCAGCCTGTTCTGACCACTGGATATTACCTCAGCCTTGTCTTCATCACTCAATTTAAACACGTCAGCACAATATAACGTCAGTTCCTTCAGGGTATGAATTTTTCCGTCCCCAAGACAATTGATAATAGAAGGCATCAATTCATAAAATTTCGGTACAGCCATAAAAACATCTCCTTTGCCTTATTATAGCATAAAATAACAAATATTGCAAGAGGCTTTTAGGAAACGCAAAGCAAGCCGAAAACACAGACAGGCTATCGAAACCCCTTCCTACAGATAATTATCTCTGACTGAAAAACCCGATCACATTAACAATACATATAAACAGATTACCCCCTCTTCTCAAACTCCTCTTTAAGGGTCGTCTTTTTTACCTCGGGAAGCTCGCTTAAGATAAAATTACTTTTAAGCCCCTTTTCGGTAAATCCGTCCCGTGCCCAGCTTTCATAGGCTTCAAGAAATTCGTGGGTTTTGTAATCAAGCTTTTTGATGTCGGTTATAGATTTATTTTCGCGGTCAAAAATTGCCACAAAGCCATAGTCGATAATCCCGTCGTCATTTCGCATAAATCCGAGTACATAGCACACGCCCGTTTCGGGGTCGAATTCAAGGCTGTCCAGCACCATTTTTTCATCGTCCGCAAACAATGTATCAATTTTTGAAAACGTCTTTGTTTCGTATATCGCAAGCTCGGTGTCAGTGCTTGTTATCGGCTTTTCAATGTTGTAGAAAAACTCCCCGTCGGGCGAAAACGCAAAGCCCTCGTCCTGCGCGCCGCTTTCTGTGATTGTATACAGCTTAATCAGCGACAATTTATCAAGGTCGTAAAACCCCAGCTTGCCCTCGGTGGACTTCACGGCGATTATATTCGCATTCGGCATAAACGCCGCATTGTACCCATAGCGAAAGTCCGTAAATTTGGTGATTTCCTTGTTTTTGCTGTCGTATATAAAAACCCCTTTTCCGTCGCACCCGACGCTGTAGTTATCGTTTTTGTAAAAGCCGATAAATTTCTTCATAAACTTCTCCTTTAATTTATGATTTGCGGCGGCAAGCTGCAATTTTTACAGCAGACATCACAATCGGCGGTATTGCAAGACACGCGCAGATGATATAGTGTATCACGGTATCGTCAAACGCAATGCCTATGACGCTTAAGCATAAAAACACGCCGCTCAGCACTAAAAATGTTACGGCAAGGGACTTTTTGTACTGTTTGCACTTAAATTTCGCCACAACGCACGCATAATGTATAAAGAAAGCCACAAGACAGCCTATACCAACGATAAGCGATATCAGAGATAACGACATAACCGGTATGATAACGACAGCCGATGTAATAAAATCCGCGAAAATTGAGTTTAAAAATGCCTCCCCGCTTTCAAAAGACGGACCCCCCAAAAGCAAATTTGAAAGAAATTTGTAAAGCCCGTCAAAAAAGACCGCGAATATCAGCAGATAAAACGAGCAGCAAAAGAGCAAAAGCGAGACGCTCCCCGCCCCTCTGTGCTTTACGGCCGCTCCGCACTGCGGACAGAATTTGTCGTTTTGGGAAAGCTCGGCTCGGCATTTATAACAAATCATTCGGGACGCTCCTCGTGTTAATATTTAACCTTACTAAATTATAACATATTCGGGCTCAAAAGTCAACTTCTCCCGCAATATAACAGGCAGTTGCAATTTTCGATAAAATGTGCTATAATTATACTGAATGATTATGCGCGCGGCGGGGGTGATTTTCTTGAAGCTTTCATATGTAAATTCGGACAGGTTCAGCTCTCCGAAAATACGCCTTATGCGCGATGAAAACGGGAATTTGTTCGTCCGCAAGAATGTAAGGCTGCCCGCCGGGCTTTCCGAAAAGCTGATGAAAATCTCCTCTCCGTATATCGTGAGGTTCGCAGAATTCGGCGAGGACGAGGACGGTTTTTTCTCGGTGGAGGAGCTTGTCGAGGGCGTTCCCGCGTCGGAAAAGACGCTTACGAAAAAACAGGCTTTGAAGGCGGTTTTGCAGCTTTGCGAGGCAGTGAGGACGCTTCACCGCGAAAGCATTATCCACCGCGATATAAAGCCCTCAAACATCATTATCGCAGCCGACGGGAACATTCGTCTTATCGATTTTGACGCCGCGCGCGTTGAAAAAATTATCGGGGACAAGGACACGCAGATCCTCGGAACGGAGGGCTTTGCGCCGCCCGAACAGTTCGGCTTTTCGCAGACCGACAAGCGGTCGGATATTTATTCGTTCGGCGTGACGATGAAAGTCCTGCTCGGGGAGGACTGCTCGGGGTATGAAAATATCATCAAAAAATGCACCTCGTTCGACCCGCGTTTTCGCTATCGTGATATGGGGCAGGTAATGTCCGCTATCCGTTTTGCGAGGTTCAGAAAAGCGGCTTTTCTCCCTCTTTTCGCGGCAGGCGCGGCGGGTTTTGCAATTGCCGTTTCCGTGGCGGCTGCGGCGTTTCTGGAGCGCGATGTCCCGACGTTTGAGGAGCATTCCGAAAGCTCCATTTCGTCCGTTTCGGCAAGCCTTGAAAGCTCAAAAAGTGTTGTAAGTTCATCAAGCTCATTGAGTTCGGCAAGTTCACAAAGCTCATCAAGTTCAACAAGTTCAATAAGCCCGCAAAGCGTAAAAAGCTCGTCTGCCTCCTCTTCGGGCGTTTCAAAAGCCCCCGAAAGCAGCTCTTCAGCTCCGCCGAAATCCTCCGAAAGCACGCCGCCGCCTTCCACTTCTACCGCGGAAAGCAGTTCGGAAAGCGTGCCGAAGTCGAAGCCGTTCGTTTTGCACACGTCGGATATGGACAACCCGAATAAAATAACGTTCTATACGGAGATAAACAGCAACGGCTATTACGAGGATAAATGCGACCCGTACATATTCTACGACGACCCGACGGTTCACGGGGAATGGGAAATTGTCGGAATGATAAACAAGGACGACCTTAGCGATTGGGCGGCAGGACGCGTTTTTATGAACAAGATAATCGAATGCTGGCTTCCCTATTTGAATATTGCCTCCGACGGAACAGCCTCCAATTTAAATGAAGCGTCCATGCACTGGACAAACGGGTATTTGATATTCCCCTCCTCAGGACAGGTAATTATGAGAATGTTTACGCTGACTGCTGTTGGCGGCAAGGAATATCTTCTGGTTGAAAATAAAAGCGGCGATTATGAAACAAATCTTTTAGCCGATATTTATTTTATTTACACGCGAAAAGGAGAACAGCCATGATCACAAAGGAAAAGACCACAAACGACCTTGCGGGGGAGATAAAGTCCTCGGACAGCTCGAAGGAGTATCTCGCTCAGAATTCCGATTATCTGTTGCGGCAGGACGTCTCGGAGCTGCTTAACAGCGTGCTTTGCAAGGCGAACCTTTCGGTAGCGCAGGTGATAAAGCGCAGCGGGCTTACGCGGTCGCATGTTTATCACATTTTCAACGGAAAACGGCTTCCGTCGCGGGACAAGCTTATAGCGATAGCGTTCGGGCTGGGACTGAACGACGCGGAAACCGATCTGCTGCTGAAAAAATGCCGCTTCCCGCAGCTTTACGCACGGGACGCGCGAGACGCGGTGATAATGTTCAGCCTGTCGCACGGGAAGGACATTTTTGAGACAAACCTCGATCTTGAAAACCAAGGCTTCGAGCCGCTGAAGTAAGCTTCTGCCCGAATAACCGCGGGCAAAACAGGCTTTTTCACATAAAATTACCCTGCCTGAATATAGGCAGGGCTTTTTTGTCCGAAAAAGTCTACTCGCGGTAGACCAAATTCTCATTTGAATATGATATAATGAAATGGGACATATTTTTTACCTTAAGGAGGGCTTTTATGAAAATTCCGTACAACGTCAAAAACGGCTATCAGGTGTGCGCTTTCTGCAAATACTGGTACGACCCGGGAAATTCGGCGATAAAGCCGATAGACCCGCGGCACGGCATGTGGGAATACGATTCCGAGGCAAAAAGCCATTGCACGATAAACCAAGGTCCGGTGATTGCTTATGCAAAATACCGCTGCTCGCATTTCGAGTGCAAAATAACTTTATAAGAGGAGAAGTATTATGGCTGATTTGAAAAAGGCAACGAAGTTTTTTACCACAACCGCGAAAGATGTGAGCATTGACTCACTTAAGACGGCTGCAAAAGATTTCCCCGCAATAAAGTCAATCGATTTGTCAAAAATAAACGTTCCGATGTTGACAAACGACAAAACTGCACAAAAATTCATCAAGGAAAACCAGCTTTACAGGCTGGACAATCTTATAAGATTTTACGTAATGGCGCATTTTGCGCAGTTTGACAGCGTATACGAAGGAATCGAGAGATTACAGGAGCAGGATCTTATAAATGCCGCTTCGGAGGTAAAGGCTGCAAGACGGACGTATGAGCGCGGCATGGAAAATCCCGACGATAAAAAGCATTGGCTTGACGCAGCGGCACAAGAGCTTGACAAAGCTTTTGCAAAGCTTGAGGATAAAGCCATGAGTTATATAAACGGTATCCGTAACATAGACAGTGCCCGCAATAAAAACAGGTTTATGGGATTTTTGAAGTCGCACGGCGATTTAAGCAAGGTCGATTCTAATAATCACTGCGCAAGGGCTGCCGTTAATGCGATTGTTGAAGCGGTAAACCTGCAAATTCTTATCTCCGCACAGCTTGGAACGAACATCAAAAACTCCGTTATAAGACCGTTTGAGGAATTTAAGGCAAGCGTGCTTTCGGGAGATACTTGCAGGCTTATGAACGATTATGATGATGCTTCAGACGAATTCTGGCTCAAGCAGCCCGAGAGGCTGAATAACGCAATCGACACGGCGGACATGCTGAACGAGATGATTGAAGAAAGCGACAGCGAAGATTTTGAATTCGATAATATCGAATTCAACTAACTATTTACAAGGAGGACATTTACCATGGGAAACAAAAGAGATGAAATTCAAAACGAAGGCAACGCTGAAGTGGGTGTAGGCATTGCCGGTGTTTTGGGAATTTTAGGCTTGGCAGTGGGAGGAATTGCATCTGCTGTCCATAACAGCAAGGAAGAAAAAAATGCCCAGCAAAGGCAGCTGCAAAGACAGCAGCAAATCGATTATTATAACCAACAGATAAACGACATCGACAGGAGAATTGCAGATTTAAGAAGCGAATTTATGGGTTCCTTCCTGAACGGTCCCGAAATAGACAAGCTGAGAGCGCAGCGGCAGCAGCTTATCAAAGCGCGCGACGAATTGTGATAGGAGAATAAAAATGGTTGTTGATATTATTCCCGCCGAACAGACCGAGGGCAGCATTTCCACGTCAAGGACGTTTCAGGAAATGCTGAAAATTCAGCACGGCGACAACGCATACAGGGTTCTGGCTGCGACGCTGGATTTTTCAATGCCGATTATTGACAATCTCTCCGAGAGCCTCGGAAACTATCTTGCTGCGTGCGCGGTAAAATCGAAGTACGATCAGCAGTTTTTTAACCCGAAATACGGGAAATTCAAGAATTTCCTCACCCGAAACATCTATCTTGACCCCATGAAAAAAACGGAGCTGGAGCAGGAGAGGTTTCTGGTCGGAAAAGGGGTCTCTCTTGCGACAGAGGCTGCCGTCAAATTCGGCGTGCGGGGAATTCAGAAGTGGGCAAATCACTGCGATACAATAAAAACGTTCGGGGAGATTTACGCACTGCTTAACAGCTTTGCAAACACGGATACGGACGGCGCGAACGTCCGCGGCGCGAAGGTGGAGCTTAAAAAAATAAGAAGCTCGTTTGCCGTAAGCGAGTCGCAGATGAATTCCATTATGAAAAAATACGGCAATGTGCTTGAAATAGACGAGCTTCCCGAAATCTCCGCAATAAGGGGCGAGGGCGGCGAGGATTTAAGTATGAACATCGCCTATATGCTGTATTCGATTTGCTGTCAGAAATTCGGCGACGACGAACGCGGCTTAAGGCAGCTTATGGATTATTACAGCCTGCTGGGATTTCAGGGGAATATGGCAAAGGAGGTTTTGCGGGAAAATTCCGAGTCGTACAATATCATTGCCTCCGACCAGGTAAAATATCTTAAAATCTCGCGGTCAATTATGACGGGCGTGGCGGTAAAGCTCCCCGAAATAAATATAGACAGGCTTAACGCTCAGGCAAACGCAATGGCGAAATACGACCCGTATTCCGTGCGCAGGAATAAAACGCAGCATGTCATCGGAGGCGGTGGTACGACTCTGGCGGGAATTTTCGGAAAGCGTCCCGACCTGGTTATTCAGGGCGCGTCTACCGCGCTTTCCCAGCTTCAGCTTGAAAATAACGATAATGCGGTTGAATTTTTGGAAAAACAATTTAAGGCAAACGGAATTGACAACAATGTTTTCGGAATGATATTTAAACAAGGCAAGGAAATTGCACAAAAAAGCAGGACGTTCGACGTCACTTAAAGCATAATCCCCCGCGAACCAAAATCCGCGGGGGCGTTTTATGTTACCTCGACCGTAAAAGTAAGCGTGTCGGAATAATTTCCGGTGTAACCCGTGCGAAAGCCCGAAAATTCCGTGCTGAACGCGAGAATTGCCCAGCCCGACTTTTCGCCCGCCGCCACCGTAAGCAGCGGCATACCATCCGACGCGGAATAATCGTGCCCGTTTACCGTCATTTTATAATCTATGTACCCGTCCTTGTTCACCATTTTAAAGCCGTTTTCGCTTTCGACCATCACATGCAATTCCGTTCCCTCGTCAAGCACCACGTCCGACGCAGACAGCGAACGCTCTATGTTGGTCTCGTCTTTGGTAAAGGTTACGCTTGCGGGAATAGTTACCGTATATGAAAAGCTCCCGTTGTAGTTGACGCTGACAGAACCGCCGTCCGCGGGTGGCTCTAAAACCTCCGCGCCTGCAAAAAGCCCCGTAAGCGCGAGCGTGAGAGCGGCTGTAATATATTTCAGAAAAAGCTTCGGCATATACCTCCTTGACCTCCCCTCTTTCGGAGTTATTTTGCCGTAATTTTCAGCACAATATCGGCGTTGTTTGTAGCAGTCATTTTATCTGCGCGATACGGCTGAATATGCACAACAGCGTTGTATTCTCCGAAATCCAGAGGACGGGAAAGCGTTATCTTCCCGAGATTTTTCCCCGCCTCCACAAGCCCCGAGGAATACAGCGTTTCATAATTGCCGTTTATATTAACCTTAAGTTCAAAGGTAAGATAATACGCTCCGCTGTTTTCGGCGGGATTGCAAAGCCCAAGAAAAACCTCGGTTTCATTTGCGGGAATTGTCACCGCGGTTATCCCGGGAATAACCACTCCACGTTCGGGAAATTCTTCGCCGCTTTCGGAAATGCTTTCGCCGTCCGCGGCAAATTCCACGCCGCCCGAAAAGCCCTTGTTTTTCGGCGCGAAACAAAGCCCCGCGCAGAACCCCGGCAAAAACGCGAAAACTATCAGCAGAACCGCGAAAATTATCTTGTTTTTAGAGGTGCTTTTTTCGCCCGAGCTTTTCATATTATCTCACCCTTTCACGAGTAATTTGTTTTAAGGGGAATTATAACTTCCCGAAACATAATATGAAACAACCCGGAATTTGTGATAAACCCACAAAAGAAAATGCCCGTCTTTCAACGGGCAAGTTCAGTCAGTTAAAATAACTGTTCAGCAGAGTTTCAAGGGAGTCTGCGGTCTCCTCGTCTTTTACAACTTCCAGACAATAAGCGATAGATAAAAGCATATATTTCCCACCTTTCTCTCTATGTTCTACACATTTGCAAGGACCGAGCCCGTATATCGGGCTTCTTTTTTCCCTTGCAACTACATTCTAGCACACTTTGACGTATATGTCAATAGCGCGGAGAGAATTTTGTGAGATATGCACAAAAATGTTATACAATGGCAGAAAAATAGGGTTAATTTTTCAAGTTAATGGACAGCTTTTGCACATGTGAGAAGGTTGGGGAGGCTGAGCTTAAAGCTCATTTGCGTCGTTGTCACTTTCTTCAGCGTCAACCTCGATTTCGGTTTCCTTGTCTGTCTGAAATTCTCCCTTTGCAAACCATTTATACGCGCGATTGGCAATTATTTTTGTTTCGGCAAGGTCGAATCCGCCGCCTATAACCGCCCCAACAACAGGAATGGCTTTTCCAAGGTTGATAAGTCCCTTTTCTCCGAATTTAGTAATAAACCTAAACCCAACTTTTTCGTTTATTTTTACGAGAGTTTTGCCCGGGATTTTTTCGACGAGTTTGTTTGCCATTTTAAGACCAAAATTCACGCTGACCTTCTTTATTACATTATCCACAGATACGCCCGCAAGACAAGCATAAACAAAAGTTTGCGTCTGGTCGCTGTTAAGCTCATATCCGTTTATGTAAGCCGCGCACGCGATCATTCGCATTTGACACTTCCTATGTTTGCCGGAACGGACACGGGCAGCGTTATCAGCCCGCCGAAACCCGTTAAAAAACCGGAGGTTGTACACTTAACTATTTGACTGTTAAGCATAGCTTTGCAGGCTTTATCCTTGTCTTTATATTTCTTAAGATAATCGTTTGCCATTTTCTCAACGCTCGGACTTACTTTCGGTATGCCGTTCAAGCATTTGTCATAGCAAGCAGCAAGGGCTTCCATAATGTTTTCCTGTGCGGTTTGGTTTTTGCGTTCTTCTTTGCACTCATCGCACATATCAACCGTCACATCGTCAAGCGGTTTGTGACAGCGTTTGCAGCAATGCACGAGCTTTTGTCCGCAAGAACCACAGAAACTGTTTGCGGAGTCAATCTTCTTGATTTTTTCAAAGCGGTCACAATCGGGGTTTTTACATTCTAAATTGATTTTCATAGCTTTTCTCCTCGGCATAGTTTTCTTTTATTATATCACATTCCCCCGCATTTTTCAAGGAAAATATCACATTTTCGGCAAATTTTGCAAGGCAGGCAGACGGGGAGAAAGCTGCTGCTCGGTTGACATTTCTTACAATTTGTGGTATAATATTAACAAATTATATCAACGGTTTGAGGAGTGGTTTTATGTTTGACAAGGATATTCTAAAACGTGTGCTTGAAAGTTACAAGCGTGATTTGCCTGAAAGATGGGAGCGCGGCGAAAAGTTCAAATGGCAGGCTGTAAAATGTTTTCAAGACAACTGGGATAAAAATGCGCAGGATTTCCCGCAAATGCTGGAGCGTTCCTTAAATAAAACAGACACTTTGCTTACCTCGGTCAATCACTTTCCAAAGGGGATGATTATTGAATTTGCAAAATCCGCGCCCGATGAGGTCCGCGGTATGTTTGATGAGCTTTTTGAAGGGAGCGGGGACGTATTTGACAGAATTAACGCTTTTAAAATGAAGTCGGCGGAGCTGCTTGAAAAATACGGCAACGGCGCGGCGCAGCATTATCAAAATGAAAATGCTGTAACTACATATTTGTGGCTTGAAAACCCCGAAAAATATTACATCTACAAATTGAACGTGGTAAAAAAAGCTGCCGAAACGCTTAAAGCGGATTACACTTTCAAAAAGGGAAATTATGCCGAGAATATCCGCAATTTCCTGCGGTTTTATGATGAATTGAATGCGGCGATAAAGGAAGATAATGAGCTTGTGCGGCTTTTTAAATCGCAGCTTACAGACGACTGTTATTCCGACCCGCAGCTTAAAACGCTTACGGTTGATTTTGTGTTTTATATCTATGAAACGTATAGAAATAGCGTTAAACAAATTGACGTGGAAAAAACAAACGGTAACGCAAATCCGCGTTACTGGCTTTGTGCGCCCGGCGACGGTGCTTACATATGGGACGAATGCGTGAATGAGGGGATAATCGCCATAGGCTGGGAAGAGCTGGGCGATTTAGGTCAATACGAAAGCAAGCAGGAAATTACGCAGGCTCTCGGAAATAATCAGTCAATGTCGGCGCAGACGGTGTGGCAGTTCGCGAACGAAATGAAACCCGGCGATATTGTTTTTGCAAAGAAAGGGTTATATTCGATATTAGGTCGCGGAGTCGTTGAAAGCGAATATATGTACGACCCGTCGCGCGAAAGATTTAAAAACGTTCGGCGTGTAAAATGGACAAATATTGCGGAAAAACCTTACCCCGGTCAGGCACCGCAGAAAACCTTGACCGATATTACCGATAAGAAGGATATTGTGGATAAACTAAATAAACTTTATGATAATAAAAGTAAGGCTTCGGCGGTTAATTCTGCCGATAATGAAAAAACACGATATTGGTGGCTGAACGCAAATCCGAAAATCTGGAGCTTTTCCGACATTGCCATAGGAGAAGCGCAGTCCTATACGCTTTACAACGAAAACGGGAACAAACGGCGCATTTTTCAGAATTTCCTCAACGCCAAGGCGGGAGATTTAATAATAGGTTATGAATCAAATCCCGTAAAGCAAATTGTTGCTTTGGGGCGTGTTTCCATGCAAAACGGGAAAGAATTGTTTTTTGAGAAAACGGAAGGTCTTGCGTCACCCATTGATTATACAACTTTGAAGAATTGCCCCGAACTTGAAAATATGGAGTATTTTAAAAATCCGCAGGGCAGTTTGTTCGCGCTTACAAAAGATGAATATGATTTTATTCTCGATATTATCCGCGAGGAAAATCCGACAGCCACGGATGTTTCTGCTGAAAAATACACAAAATCGGATTTTCTTAATGAGGTGTATATGACCGAAAAACGTTATGATAACCTTACGGGGGTCCTGCGCAATAAAATGAACATCATTTTGCAGGGCGCGCCGGGCGTCGGCAAAACGTATGCCGCAAGACGGTTCGCTTGGTCTATCATGGGCGAGCAGGACGACAGCCGCATTGAATTTGTGCAGTTTCACCAGAGCTATTCTTACGAGGATTTCGTGATGGGTTACAAGCCCGTCGAGGATAGTTTTCAACTGAAATTCGGCGTTTTCTACCGCTTCTGCAAAAAAGCCGAAAATCAGCCCGACAAGGATTTCTTCTTCATCATTGACGAAATCAACCGCGGAAATTTAAGCAAGATTTTCGGCGAATTGTTAATGCTTATAGAAAATGATTACCGCAGCACAAAAGCCGTTTTGGCGTATGACGAGCGTCCGTTTTCCGTGCCGAAAAACCTCTACATTATCGGCATGATGAACACCGCCGACCGCAGTCTTGCTATGATTGATTACGCGCTGCGCAGACGTTTCGGGTTCTTTGAAATCGAACCTGCATTTAATTCCGAGGGATTTATTAAATACCAAAACAGTCTTAACAATGAAACATTTAACAGGTTGATTTCAAAAATCAAGGAGCTTAATATTGCAATATCGAACGACAAATCTCTCGGAAAAGGCTTTTGCATAGGGCACAGCTATTTCTGCAACAAAAAAGCCGACGAGTGTAACGAGGAGTGGTTACATTCCGTAGTTGATTATGATATTATCCCGACGCTCAGGGAATATTGGTTTGATAATACCGCCGAGATTCAGCGTTGGGAGAGCGTTTTGCAGGGTGTATTTGAATGACAAAACACAACAACCACTTTATAAAAAATATCTATTATATGCTGTCTTACGCCTTTACAACGCTAAGTCAGGGCGGATACGAGAACATTGCCGCAGAGGAATTCGATAATATACACAACCTTTTTGCGGCAATTCTCGCAAAAGGCATAGGCAGGCAGTTAAAGCAGGGTCTTTTTCGGGAATATTTAAGCTGTAACGAGGACATATCAACTGTCCGCGGGAAAATTGGCATAGCGGGAACAGTCAAAAATCGTCTTGCAAGAAAACAGCTTATTTTCTGCGAGTATGACGAACTGTCCGAAAACAATCTGTTAAATCGGATAATTAAAACA